>NZ_QTMZ01000036.1:0-57473 GCF_003602935.1 Bacteroides sp. AM54-2NS | reverse complement strand
TGAACTTCTTTGTGAACAGGAGTACAAATGCAGCAGCGGAAGCATTTAATGCTAAAATCAAAGCATTTAGGGCATCATTTAGAGGAGTAGTGGATATGAGCTTCTTCCTTTTTAGGCTAGCAAAGGTATATGCATGAAGGGAATTGACTAAACTTAATCCCCCAAGAATTACAACTGAGCCATAATATGAACAGAACATAAAAATACCGCTACTCAAAGCATATTCGACTTTGGTAGCGGTATTTTTTTTATAGTGTAACTGCTAATCCGTTAGAACTTGAAGAAGTTCTTAGCATTGTTGTAGCTGATATCTTCAATCATTTGGTTTACGCGTTCCATTTCAGATGTAGGGATTTCTCCGTTCTCTACATCGCGTCCTACCAAGTTACATAATGTACGGCGGAAATATTCATGACGCGGGTAGGATAGGAAAGAACGAGAGTCTGTCAACATACCTACAAAGCGGCTTAGGAGACCAAGCACAGACAAGGCGTTCATTTGTTTTTCCATACCATCCTTTTGATCGAGGAACCACCATCCCGAACCAAACTGAATTTTTCCCGGGATAGAACCATCTTGGAAGTTGCCCAACATAGTTGCAATCACTTCATTTGCGCATGGGTTCAGGTTATAAAGGATTGTTTTAGTCAATTTGCCATTGGTATTCAGACGGTCAAGGAATTTAGCCATTGCTTTGGCTGTGGTGAATTCACCGATAGAGTCGAAACCGGTGTCAGCGCCCAGTAATTTGAACATCTTGGTGTTGTTATTGCGGATAGCGCCGTAGTGGAACTGTTGAGTCCATCCTTTTTCCCAGTCCATTTCACCGAAGATAACAAGCATGGCTGATTTGAATTTCAGAATTTCTTCTTTGGTCAATTCTGTACCGCCATATACCTTATTAAATATAGCCTTGATTTCAGCATCGGTATAATCTTCTGCGTAGAATTCTTCAATACCGTGGTCAGACAAACGGCAACCTTGTTCTGCGAAGAAGTTGTGACGTTTGCGTAAAGCAGCGATCATATCATCAAAATTGGAGATAGTAACACCGCTAACTTCTGCCAGCTTTTCTACATAACTACGGAAATCAGCAGGGACTTCTACAGCCATAGCCTTATCAGGACGCCAAGTTGGCAACATCTTGATTTCAAATCCGCTTTCACGTGTTTTGATGTGATATTCCAGTGAATCGATAGGATCATCCGTAGTACAAACTACCTCTACGTGATAGCGACGCATCATTCCACGAGCTGAATATTCAGGTTGAGACAGCTTTTCGTTACATTCATCGTAAATTTCGCGTGCTGTTTGCGGATTCAATATTTTATTGATACCAAATGCAGTTTTCAATTCGAGGTGAGTCCAGTGGTACAGTGGATTACGGAAAGTATAAGGAACTGTTTCCGCCCATTTTTCGAATTTTTCCCAGTCTGTGGTATCTTTTCCTGTGCAGAAACGTTCATCTACGCCGTTTGTACGCATTGCACGCCATTTGTAGTGGTCACCGCCCAACCAGATTTCAGTCAGTGATTTAAACTTGTAGTCGTCAGCTACCATTTGAGGAATGAGATGACAGTGATAGTCGATGATCGGCATTTTAGCCGCATGCTCGTGATACAACTTTTGCGCGGTTTCTGTTTGCAGCAAGAAGTTTTCGTCCATGAAGTTCTTCATTATTACTGTGTTTTAAGTATATAAAATTATTACTTTCTGTATTTATACCTATATCGTATTGATTTTAAAGCTAATAGGCGTAAATCTCGTTTTAGTTTTATTAACCGTTATCGAACACAAAAATAGAAAATTTACTTGGAGTAACAAAATAATTCGTATATTTGCAGCGATTATTTATAATATTTAAGTTTTAGCACTATGGAGGACCAGAACTATACCATTAAAGACATAGCCCGTATGGCCGGTGTTTCCGCCGGAACGGTGGATAGGGTGTTGCACAATCGTGGCGACGTGTCTCCCAAAAGCAAAGCTAAAGTACAAAAGGTACTGGATGAGATTCATTATCAACCCAATGTGTTTGCTATCGGTTTGGCTGCTAAAAAGAAATATTCTTTCCTCTGCCTGATACCTTATTATATAGAACATGACTATTGGCATTCGGTAGTCGGGGGGATTGAGCGTGCCCGGCAAGAGTTGCGTCCTTTTAATGTGGGTATAGATTATCTGTGTTACCATCATGGAGATGAGAAAAGTTATCAGGAAGCCTGCCTTGCTATAAAAGAAAAGAATGTAGACGCAGTGTTGATTTCTCCGAATTTCCGGGAAGAGACGCTGGCGCTGACAGCTTATCTGCAGGAAAATAAGATAGCTTATGCTTTTGTTGATTTCAATATGGAAGAAGCGAGAGCCTTGACGTATATTGGGCAGGATTCCTATAAGAGCGGATATATTGCAGCAAAAATATTGATGCGCAACTATTCGGCGGGAGAAGGTCAGGAGTTAGTCTTGTTTTTAAGTAATAATAAAGATAATCCGGCTGAAATACAGATGCAACGTCGTTTGGACGGTTTTATGAGTTACATAGCCGAGGAATATAACAACCTGGTAATCCATGAGGTTATACTCAATAAATCCGATCAGGAAAGTAATCAACAGACATTAGATGAGTTTTTCCGGGCACATCCGAAGGCTGCGCTGGGAGTTGTATTTAATTCCAGGGTGTATCAGTTGGGAGAGTATCTCCGTCATGCGGGACGTAGCATGAAAGGGCTGATAGGATATGACCTTCTGAAAGCAAATGTAGAGTTGCTAAAATCAGGTGATGTGCATTATTTAATCGGGCAACGTCCGGGATTGCAAGGGTATTGCGGGGTGAAGGCTTTGTGCGACCATGTTGTGTTTAAGAAGTCTGTTGAACCTGTAAAGTATATGCCTATCGACATCCTGATTAAGGAGAATATTGATTTTTATTTTGAATTTGTATAATATCAACTTTATAAATTACAACTAACATGAAAGCATTAAACAAAGAAACTGCTCCTAAAACACAACGTCCGGAGCGTATTATCCAATTTGGCGAAGGTAACTTCTTGCGTGCATTTGTTGATTGGATTATTTACAACATGAACCAGAAAACCGACTTCAACAGCAGCGTAGTAGTGGTTCAACCCATTGATAAAGGTATGGTCGATATGCTGAATGCACAAGACGATCTTTATCATGTTAATCTTCAAGGATTGGATAAAGGCGAAGTTGTTAACAGCTTGACAATGATCGATGTAATCAGTCGTGCACTGAATCCATATTCTCAAAATGACGAGTTCATGAAATTGGCAGAGCAACCTGAAATGCGTTTTGTTATTTCAAACACTACAGAGGCTGGTATCGCTTTTGATCCGTCTTGCAAACTTGAAGATGCTCCTGCTTCATCTTATCCGGGTAAACTGACTCAATTGCTGTATCATCGTTTCAAAACATTCAATGGTGATAAGACAAAAGGTTTGATTATTTTCCCTTGCGAACTTATTTTCCTGAATGGACATAAGTTGAAAGAAACTATTTATCAATATATTGAATTATGGAACCTGGGTAATGAGTTTAAAACTTGGTTTGAAGAAGCTTGTGGCGTATATGCGACATTGGTAGACCGTATTGTTCCGGGATTCCCGCGCAAAGATATTGCTGCTATCAAAGAAAAACTGCAATACGATGATAACTTGGTTGTTCAGGCTGAAATCTTCCATCTGTGGGTGATTGAAGCTCCGCAGGAAGTTGCCAAAGAGTTCCCGGCTGATAAGGCAGGACTGAATGTGTTGTTTGTTCCTTCGGAAGCTCCTTACCACGAACGTAAGGTAACTCTGTTGAATGGTCCGCACACAGTTCTTTCTCCGGTTGCTTATCTTTCTGGTGTGAATATTGTGCGTGAAGCTTGTGAACATGAGGTTATTGGTAAATATATCCACAAAGTAATGTTTGATGAATTGATGGAAACATTGAATTTACCGAAAGATGAGTTGGAGAAATTTGCCAATGATGTATTGGAACGTTTCAACAATCCATTCGTAGATCATGCAGTGACAAGCATTATGCTGAATTCTTTCCCAAAATATGAAACTCGTGATTTACCGGGATTGAAGACTTATCTCGAACGTAAGGGCGAACTTCCTAAAGGCCTGGTACTTGGTTTGGCCGCTATCATTACTTATTATAAAGGTGGTGTACGTGCTGACGGCGCTGAAATTGTACCAAATGATGCTCCTGAAATCATGAACCTGCTGAAAGAACTTTGGGCAACCGGTTGTACAAAGAAAGTAACCGAAGGTGTACTGGCTGCTGACTTTATCTGGGGAGAAGATTTGAATAAGATCCCGGGATTGGCAGAAGCTGTAAAAGCAAACTTGGATTCTATCCAGGAAAAGGGAATGCTTGAAACTGTGAAAGGTATTCTGTAATTAGAAGACCGGATATAAAAAAACGCCACTTGTTCAGAGAACAGTGGCATTTTTTATATTGTCAGGTGATTATTCTTGTTCAGCCGCATGCAAGATAAATGTAGTAGCTCCGATAGTCACAATAGCGCCATCCTCAATGCGTACACGATCTTTATCCCCTAGGATTTCATTCATGAGGAAAGTACCTGTCAGGCTGGGAGCATCCCGTAATGTATAAACAAGTTTTCCTTGCTTATTGCGTTTGATATTGATGATACAATGGCGTCGATCCATGCTCATATCGCCACTTTCAATGGGCGTATTGATAGAAGTTCCCACACAACGGCGGCCTATGACATTGTCACCTTCTTGTAAGGGCAATATCTGTTTATAACCGAATACATTTTCGATAACAGTGATATATCCGAATTCTTCTTTATGGGATTCAGCTTCTTCTTCCAGGTTTTCTTCCTTTCTAAGAGCCTTTACTTTGCTCTTTCCAAGCCGGATGCTGAATTGTTTGCCGCAATGCTCACATTCAAATACCAGTGATTGGCCTTCGCTATACTTGGTTTCATCAAAAAAAAGGTAATTCTCACATTTAGGACAAAGAACTCGTTTCATGCTTTTAAAAAGGGATTTTTATTTAGCCAGTAACCAGGCATTCTTATAAGTTTCGTTTTTTCTTAGCTCAAGTAATTGCTTGGTCGCTTCATTACGGTTGTCGAATGAACTGATGCTGACACGTACTTTTCCATCCATGTTCAGCGCTTTTGCATTAGCAAACCCTTTTGATTTTAATTGAGTTGCTATGGCTTCTGCATCTTTCAGGCTGATTCCTCCTGCCACTATGATATGGAAAGGATGATTGGCACTTTCTGGAGATTTAACCGCAGGGGCAGTAGCTGCCGTTTCCTGTTTGGCCACTTTCACTTCTCTAACTGCGATTGGCTTGGAAGTCTTATCCGCTGTATTCTTTTTAGTGGATGAAGTCTTCGTTGAAGAAGAAGTTGAAGCAGTAGCGGAAAGCTTCTTAGCTTGTTGCATTGCCTCACTCTTAACATACACAGGAGTTACTACAACCGATTGCTTTTCTATTTGCTCAAAAAGCTCACTGGGTAATAATTGTGCATAATTGTTTTTTTGAACGTCTGTATTCTCTACCGGAGTTGAAAAGGCAAAGAACAATACGATGGCAGCAATCATTGCTGCAGCATTGCGAAGATACGCACGATTGATACTAATTTCAAAAGTCTTCTTTTCCTTCTCCGGATGAGCCGGTATCCATACTTTTTCTTTCTGTTGCAGAACGGAAAGTTCATGCATTTCGAAGGAGTCGAGACCGTATAATGAAGGAGTCGTTATCTTATAGTCATAAGGAACAAACTCATAGTTACCATAAATGTTATAGTGAATCTCGCCTATATTATCCAAATGGGCTTTTCCTTCTTCATGAAGGAGACCGATGAATTCGTTTACTTCCTTTTCTACTATGCGGCTAGCGTCAGCAAAACTCGTGTCATACGCTGACATATAAGATTGCACCAATACGCCGTCATTCAGTTTTAATTGAGGATTAAAGCCGATTGTGCGGGTAGGAGGTAAAAATATATTTTCTTCCTTTACGCGGGTTGCAGGCGAGTAATGCGCTACAAAACCGCCAAACCCCGGAACAATGACGCAATCGTTTTCCAGTAGTAAAGTCTCTATATGTTGTGCCAATTCGATCATGTCTGCAAAATTACGAGATAAATTGAATATATCCCAGAAAACTTCGAAAAATTCACTACTTTTGCATCGTTTTATTTATCACTATCAATAATGAACTATATACAGACGGAAATAGACGGAGTATGGCTGATAGAGCCTAAAGTTTTCTCCGATGAACGGGGCTATTTTATGGAAGCCTATAAGAAAGAAGAGTTTGATGCCAATATTGGTCCCGTAGATTTTATACAGGACAACGAGTCGAAATCATCTTTTGGCGTGTTACGCGGATTGCACTATCAGAAAGGAGAATACAGTCAGGCGAAACTGGTTCGTGTTCTTAAAGGAAAAGTGCTGGACGTTGCCGTTGATTTGCGTAAATCATCGCCTACGTTTGGAAAGCACGTCTGCGTGTTGCTTAGTGAGGAAAACAAGAGACAATTTTTCATTCCCCGTGGTTTTGCTCATGGCTTTGCAGTCTTGAGCGAAGAAGCCGTTTTTACGTATAAGGTAGATAACAAGTATGCTCCGCAGGCGGAAGCTTTTATTTTGTATAATGATGAAACGTTGGGGATAGACTGGCCGTTGGCAGATTCGCAAATGGTATTATCGGCGAAAGACAGAGAGGGAACTGCCTTTAAAGATGCCGCTTATTTTGAATGAATTTCTAAACAAACAATAGATTAAGTATGAAAATTGCAATCGTGGGAACAGGGTATGTGGGGCTGGTATCAGGTACATGCTTTGCCGAAATTGGCGTGAATGTAACGTGCGTAGACACGAATAAAGAGAAAATCGAATCTTTGCAAAAGGGGAATATTCCGATTTATGAGAATGGATTGGAAGAGATGGTGCTCCGTAATATGAAAGCAAAGCGATTGAAGTTTACAACCTCATTAGAAAGCTGTCTGGACGACGTGGAAGTTATATTCAGTGCGGTTGGCACCCCTCCGGATGAAGACGGAAGCGCTGATTTGAAATACGTGTTGGAGGTGGCCCGTACCATTGGTCGCAATATGAAACAATATAAACTGGTAGTTACCAAAAGTACCGTTCCGGTGGGTACTGCCAGTAAAGTCCGCGCGGTTATTCAGGAAGAATTGGATAAGAGAGGCGTGAAAGTTGATTTTGACGTGGCTTCTAATCCGGAATTCCTGAAAGAAGGAAATGCGATCAGTGACTTTATGAGTCCGGACCGTGTGGTAGTGGGAGTGGAGTCGGCACGTGCGGAAAAATTGATGTCCAAACTATACAAGCCATTCTTATTGAATAATTTCCGTGTGATTTTCATGGATATTCCATCTGCAGAAATGACTAAATATGCGGCAAACTCGATGTTGGCAACCCGTATCAGTTTTATGAATGATATCGCAAACTTATGCGAAATCGTTGGCGCGGATGTGAACATGGTACGTAGCGGAATAGGTTCGGACACCCGTATTGGACGTAAGTTCCTGTATCCGGGCATCGGATATGGTGGTTCCTGTTTTCCTAAAGACGTGAAAGCATTGATTAAGACTGCGGAACAGAACGGTTATAGTATGCGGGTGCTTAGTGCTGTGGAAGAAGTGAACGAACAACAGAAAAGCGTCCTGTTTGAGAAGCTAAAGAAACAGTTTAATGGTGATTTGCAAGGTAAGACTGTTGCTTTGTGGGGGCTGGCATTTAAACCGGAAACGGATGACATGCGTGAGGCTCCGGCATTAGTCCTGATCGATAAATTGCTGGAAGCTGGTTGTCGGGTGCGTGCATACGATCCGGCTGCTGTGCAAGAGTGCAAGCGTAGAATTGGAGAAAAAATCTATTATGCTTGTGATATGTACGATGCAGTGCTGGATGCTGATGTATTGATGCTGGTTACCGAATGGAAAGAATTCCGTCTGCCCTCATGGGCCGTTATCAAGAAGACGATGGCCCAGCAGATTGTGTTGGACGGACGTAATATATATGATAAAAAAGAGATGGAAGAGCTCGGATTTGTTTACCATTGTATTGGTAAATAAAAAAATAGGAGTATCTTTATACAAAACTAAGATAGATGATGAAAAATGTGGCTGTATCGTTAATGGCAATCCTTTTCGCGGCATGTAGCGGCAATAAGAGTCCCCATTCTCTTCAACAGGAGAAAGAGGATCTTAGCGCAAAAGAGTTACTGCAGGGAATTTGGCTGGACGATGAAACGGAGAGCCCGTTGATGCGTGTGGAAGGAGATACCATCTACTATGCAGACGCACAAAGTACTCCCATTGCATTTAAAATAATGCGGGACATTCTTTACACTTATGGAAATGATACCACTTATTACAAGATTGATAAGCAGGGAGAACATATATTTTGGTTTCATTCCATTACGGATAATGTAATAAAACTGCATAAATCCGAAGACCTCAATGATTCTATCTATTTTGTCCGTCAGGAACTTGTGGTTCCGACTTATACGGAAGTAACCAAACGCGATAGTGTAGTGACTTACAACGGCACTCGCTATCGTGCATACGTATATATCAATCCATCTAAAATGAGAGTCATCAAGACGACTTATTCCGAAGACGGGATTAGTATGGATAATGTGTACTATGATAATGTGATGCACATCTGTGTGTATGAAGGTAAAAAGAGCCTGTTTGCCAGCGATATAACCAAACAGATGTTCGACAAAGTGGTTCCTGCGGATTTCCTGGCGCAATCAATCCTGTCAGATACAAAGTTTGTGAAAGTAAACCGGAATGGTTTTCATTATCAAGCTGTTTTAGCCATTCCGGAAACTTCCATATATAGCGTTGTAAATATGGAAGTGAGCTTTAAAGGCGATTTGGAGATTACTTCATCCAAATAAGGACTCTACATTCTATTCAAATAGAAATCAGGTTTCTCAAAATAAGAAATACAGATTCTATCCAAACAAAGAATTACAGATTTTATTTTTGCCTGGGTGCAGGGTAGTTGCTTTTCTTCCCTCCGTTGTTTCTTTTTCCCCGGAAATCTTTTCTTTTAGAGAAATTCCCGTTCCTGTTTTTGTTGAACGAACGCGGTTTGTATTCCGGAGCCTCTCCCAATCCTTCAGGGATAGGAATCTTATAAATCTCTTTCTCCAGAAAATTCTCAATGCTTTTGAAGTTACTCTGTTCCTTTTCGTTAATAAACGTAAGTGCCACCCCGTCATTGTTGGCACGTGCTGTACGGCCGATGCGGTGCACGTAGTCCTCGCTGTCGTGAGGCACGTCGAAGTTGATAACCAGGCGGATATCATCGATGTCGATACCACGTGCAACGATGTCCGTAGCTACCAATATATTGATTCGTCCGGCTTTAAACTCATGCATAACCGTTTCCCGTTGAGCCTGTTCCAAGTCCGAATGCATTTCACCTACGTTCAGCTTCATTGATTTCAACGCCTTGGCAACTTCTTTAACCTTAATTTTGGAAGAAGCAAAGACAATCACACGTTCCGGAACCTCATCCATAAAAAGACTGCGTATGATGCCCAACTTTTGATTTTCATAGCAGACGTATGCCGCCTGAATAATCTTTTCCGCAGGTTTGGAAACAGCGAGCTTTATTTCTGACGGATCGTTTAAGATCGTATTTGCCAATTGCTGTATCTTTGCCGGCATTGTTGCTGAAAACATGATAGTCTGTCGTTCCTTCGGCAGATATTTGGCTATTTGCATGATATCTTCGTAGATCCCATGTCGAGCATTCGGTCTGCTTCATCCAAAATAAAATAAGAAACCTTGGAAAGATCTACATATCCAAGGCTTAAATGGGCGATCAGGCGTCCGGGAGTAGCAATGACAACATCAGCTCCCAATGTGAGTCCCTTTTTCTGTTGTTCGAACAATATTCCGTCATTTCCGCCATATACGGCAACGCTCGATACCGGCATGAAATAGGAAAATCCTTCCATTTGCTGGTCGATCTGTTGGGCCAATTCCCGGGTAGGAGACATGATGACACAATTAATCGCATCCTCCGGATGTTTACCTTCAGATAATTTGTTCAATACAGGAAGCAGAAACGCGGCTGTTTTACCTGTCCCTGTCTGTGCTACTGCGATCAAATCTTTACCCTCAAGTATGATTGGAATTGCTTGTTCTTGTATAGGCGTACATTCGTCAAATCGCATGGCATCAAGCGCCTCAAGCACATTTGCATTTAATTGTAGTTCGGAAAACTTCATTCTTTTATTTTATTTGTCAGCAAAGATAATCTATTTTTTGGTCTAATTACATATTCAAGTAAGAATCTTTGAATCCGAGGAAATAGAGCACTCCATCCAGTCCGATAGTGTTGATTGATTGCTTGGCATTGGCCACCACTTTGGGCTTGGCGTGGAAGGCGATTCCTAGTCCGGCAACTCCCAGCATAGGAAGATCGTTGGCTCCGTCTCCTACGGCGATGGTCTGTGCAATATCCACCTTTTCCACTTGTGCAATGAGGCGGAGCAGTTCGGCTTTTCGTTTTCCGTCTACTACATCCCCCAGATAACGTCCGGTCAGTTTGCCGTCGATGATTTCCAGTTCGTTGGCATAGACATAATCTATACCGTATTTCTTTTGCAGGTACTGGCCGAAATAAGTGAATCCTCCCGAAAGGATAGCGATCTTGTAACCGTACTTCTTCAATACATACATCAGTCGCTCTACACCCTCTGTGATAGGCAAGTTCTCGGCTATTTCCTGCATTACCGATTCGTCCAACCCCTTTAATAAGGCTACGCGACGGGTAAAGCTCTCTGTAAAGTCTATTTCTCCACGCATGGCGCTTTCCGTGATGGCTTTCACTTCGTCGCCTACACCGGCACGGATAGCCAGTTCGTCAATCACTTCTGTCTCGATTAAGGTAGAGTCCATATCAAAACAAATCAGGCGGCGCATACGGCGGTACATATTATCCTGTTGGAAAGAAAAGTCCATTTCCAGTTCGCTGGCCAGCTTCATCAGCTTCTCCTGCATGGCAATGCGGTCTTTCGGAGTACCTCTTACTGAAAATTCGATGCAAGCCCGGGTGCGTGTATCAGTCTGACATTCATCCAACGGGATACGACCTGTTAGACGCTTGATAGCGTCGATATTCATGCCCTGTTCGGCTAATATGCTTGTAGCGGCAGAAATCTGGCGGGCGGAAAGTTTGCGTCCCAATACTGTCAGGATATAGCGGTTTTTTCCTTGCATGCCTACCCAGTTGTCATATTGTTCGGTGGTGATAGGTTCAAATCGGATGGTCACTCCCAATGAAGAAGCTTTGAACAGGAGTTCCTTCATAATGAATCCGGAGTGTCTTTCTTCGCTCTTGAACAGAATTCCCAACGATAATGTATTATGAATATCTGCCTGGCCGATGTCAAGGATCGTAGCATCATATTTGGCAAGGATTTCAGTCACAGAAGCAGTCAGTCCCGGACGATCTTCGCCGGTAACTCGAATCAGAATCAATTCAGTATTTGATGGTTGCATAAAAAATAGACTTTAACTCTGCAAAAGTAGAGAAAAAAGTTCGTTTTTATGCTAAATAACATAAAAAGTTATACCCAAAAAGTGAGATTTTTGCTTATTTGCTTGGAAGTTAATTTAATATTTACTTACCTTTGCACCCGGTTTCAAAAATAAAGGCTCTGATAATCAGCGGATTCCTCTTCGCCTGATGCCTGAAAAGACAACGTTTCGGGAAGAAACCACTGTTTAAGGACAGTCCCGGATAGTATTAACTAAAACCGAATTACATGAAGCATGTAAAATGGATTTTTGTTGTATTACTGATTTGTTCCTTGACCGCTTTCGTTGAGAAAGACAAACCTACCGGAGGTTTGAGTGAGGGCGACGTAGCCCCTGATTTTAAGATCGAATCTACGTCAAATGAGCAACCCGCCTTTAAGTTGGGAAATTTGAAAGGCAAATATGTGTTGCTAAGTTTTTGGGCAAGTTATGACGCGCAGTCCCGGATGCAAAACGTAAGTTTAAGCAATGCGCTTCGTTCTTCTCATAATGTGGAAATGGTTTCTGTTTCATTTGACGAATATCAGTCAATATTTAAGGAAACCGTTCGTAAGGATCAAATAGTTACGCCCACTTGTTTCGTGGAAACAGAAGGCGAGGATTCCGGATTATTTAAGAAATACCGTTTAAATCGGGGATTCACTAACTATTTATTGGATGGAAATGGTGTAATTATAGCCAAAAACATCTCTGCTGCAGATCTTTCTGCTTATGTAAAAGAAATCGGTTAACGATTTTAGGAATGTAAGGAGAAAGAGGGATTTTCCGGATCACCGTCAGGTGAAAACAATGGAGAATAGACAAAAGAGGAAATGGATACAACAAAAAAGTTCCGCCTACACTTGCATTAGCAGGAATAGGCGGAACTTCTTATTTTTATATCTTTCTTTCTGCGGTATATCCGAAACCTTGGGACAGTCTGCGGATCGAGTTCCTGAAGACTGCGGAAGGCTTGCAATCCTTTTATTTGTTGCTTTCTGGTTATTTGGGTGCTTTCTGATACAGGAAGAATGCGATACCTGCATAAAGGATATTGGGAATCCAGACTGCAATGGCAGGAGGCACATTTCCGTTTACAGCAAAGGTGGAAGTAATCGTTTGGAATAGGATATAAGAAAAACTTAATCCTAATCCGATACCCAAGTGGAGCCCCATACCACCTTTTGTTTTCCGGGATGAAAGCGATACACCGATGATGGTAAGGATGAAAGAAGCGAACGACATGGCAATTCGTTTGTGATATTCAATTTCAAACTCCTTGATATTGGCAAATCCTCTTCGCTTCTGTTTTGCGATATAATCGCTCAACTGGGGACTGGTCAACATTTCCTGCTGATTTTTCATGATAAGAAAGTCAGAAGGCTCCATGTTGATGATAGAGTCAATCCGGTCACCCTTGGTGATTTTTTCTTTTAAACCATCGAGCTCGCGTATCATATAGTCGTGAATTGTCCATTTATGAACGGTGGTGGTATCGTACGTGATGCGTCGTGCGGTCAGATGGGAAACCATCTTCTTGTCGACGAATTTATCCAATGAAAAACGGTTACCGGTTTTCATGGCGTTGTTATAGTTGTCAATGTAGGCTATAACCCCGCTGTCTACCTCTAACTGTACATTGCTTACCGAGTTTTGTTTCTTGGGTTTGATATACCGGTCTTCAAAGTTCAGACGCGTCACGCTTCCTTTAGGAATCACGTACGAACTTAGCGTGAAGGTGGTTAGCGCAATGATAGCGGCCGAAATCATATAAGGACGCATCATTCTCTTAAAGCTCATGCCGGTGGAGAACATAGCGATGATTTCAGAGTTCTCTGCCAGCTTGGAGGTAAAGAAAATAACAGCAATGAATACGAACAGCGGACTGAACAGATTGGAGAAATAGGGGATAAAGTTCATGTAGTATTCAAAGATGATCTTATCCCAGGGAGCTTCATGCTCCATCAATTTGTCCATCTTTTCGTTGAAATCGAATACCACTGCAATAGAAATGATCAATGCAATAGCAAATACGTATGTCCCCAAGAACTTCTTGATGATATACCAGTCCAGCCGTTTTATAAATCGATTGCTTTTCATTTCTTATAATCTAGTTGATACTCTTTTGACCATCATCGGCTTCCAGGTCGAGAAATCTCCGGCAATAATATGCTTTCTTGCTTCTCCTGCCAGCCACAGATAGAATGCCAGGTTGTGTATCGAGGCAATTTGCATGGCCAGTAGCTCTTGCGCATGGAAAAGATGGCGCAAATAAGCCTTGCTGTACAACGTATCTACGCTGGAAGCCCCGTCGGCTTCGATGGGAGAGAAGTCGGTTTCCCATTTCTTGTTTCGCATATTGATAATGCCATCTTTGGTGAACAACATGCCATTTCGTCCGTTTCGTGTAGGCATAACGCAGTCAAACATATCCACGCCACGCTCTATTCCTTCAAGAATATTGACAGGAGTTCCGACGCCCATCAGGTAACGAGGTTTGTCTTTGGGAAGTATTTCATTAACAATCTCGATCATTTCATACATCTTGTCTACCGGTTCGCCTACTGCCAAACCGCCAATAGCGTTCCCGTCGGCCCCTTTGGACGCGATAAACTCTGCTGATTGTTTGCGCAGGTCGGGATAGACACAACCTTGCACGATAGGAAAGAGAGCCTGATTGTAACCATATTTAGGTTCCGTCTCATTAAAACGTTGTATACAACGGTCGAGCCATCTGTGCGTCAAACCTAATGACTTTTTGGCATACTCATAATCCGAGTCACCGGGAGGACATTCGTCAAAAGCCATCATAATGTCTGCGCCGATGGTGCGTTCTATGTCCATCACCTTTTCCGGAGTGAAGACGTGCTTGCTTCCGTCGATATGCGAACGAAATTCGGCTCCTTCTTCCCGCAGCTTTCTGATTCCGGCCAAAGAGAATACCTGAAAACCACCGCTGTCAGTCAGCATCGGGCGGTCGAAACCGTTAAAACGGTGCAGTCCGCCTGCTTTCTCGATCACGTCCAGTCCCGGACGCAAATAGAGGTGATAGGTATTACCCAGAATAATCTGCGCCTGAATATCCTCTTTCAATTCGGTCAGATGTACTCCCTTAACCGTGCCCAGTGTGCCCACCGGCATAAAGATCGGTGTTTGTATCTGCCCGTGGTCTGTGGTAATCAGACCCGCACGGGCATTACTTTTAGTGTCTGTATATTGTAACTCAAATGTCATTCCTGGCTGGGTTTCTTAACAGATAAATCAATAGCATCCGCCACTTTCTCATTGGTCAGCGCAATGGCAAATACCTCTTTTATATCGTTTACATAGTGGAAAGTCAGTCCTTTCAGATAAATCTCCTGAATCTCATCTATGTTCTTTTTGTTTTCGGCACTCATGATGATTTCCTTGATTCCGGCACGCTTGGCTGCCAATATCTTCTCTTTGATGCCACCCACGGGAAGCACTTTGCCGCGAAGGGTAATTTCGCCTGTCATGGCAATGTTGGCTTTCACTTTTCTTTGAGTCAGGGCAGAAGCCAGAGAAGTAGCCATCGTGATACCTGCCGACGGACCGTCTTTCGGAATTGCGCCTTCGGGAACGTGGATATGGATATTCCAGTTGTCGAAGATTTCTTCGTCCAGATTCAGGATAGAAGCGTGTGCCTTGATATATTCAAGTGCCAGCATGGCAGATTCTTTCATCACATCTCCCAGGTTACCGGTCAGTGTGAGACGTCCGCCCTTGCCACGGCTCAAGCTCGTTTCTACAAATAAGATTTCGCCTCCGACGGCTGTCCATGCCAATCCGGTGACTACGCCTGCGTAATCATTTCCCTGATACTTGTCACGTGTATATTCCGGTGCTCCCAGGAAGTCATACAAATCCGACGGTTTGATTTCTGTCTTGGCGAAATAACCGTCCGTAGCATATTGACGGGCTGATTTACGAAGGATTTTACCAATCTTCTTTTCCAGCTCACGAACGCCGCTCTCACGGGTATATGACTCGATGATAGCTTCCAACGTTTCTTTGGGAAGCTTGATAGCTGTCTTTTTAAGTCCGTTGGCTTCCAGCTCTTTGGGAAGCAGATGCTTACGGGCTATCTCTACTTTCTCTTCCGTGATATATCCGCTTACCTCAATCAATTCCATACGGTCGAGCAATGGGCCGGGGATTGTGTTCAGGTTGTTGGCTGTTGCTATAAACAATACCTTTGAGAGGTCGTAGTCTACATCCAGGAAGTTATCGTGGAAAGCAGTATTTTGTTCCGGATCAAGCACTTCCAGTAATGCGGAAGAGGGGTCGCCTTGACGGTCGCGCTGACCTTGTCTATTTCATCCAGGATAAAGACAGGATTGGATGCACCGGCTTTAATCAAGCTCTTGATGATTCGTCCGGGCATGGCGCCGATATAAGTTTTCCGATGTCCGCGGATTTCAGCTTCGTCATGTACGCCGCCCAAAGACATACGTACATACTTCCGTTTGAGCGCAGATGCAATGGATTTTCCAAGAGATGTTTTACCTACTCCCGGAGGGCCATATAAGCAGATAATCGGTGATTTCATATCACCTTTCAGCTTTAATACAGCCAAATGCTCCAAAATGCGTTCTTTCACTTTTTCCAGTCCGTAATGGTCTTTGTTCAACGTCTTTTCTGCGTTTTTAAGGTTCAGATTGTCAGTTGTATACGTACCCCACGGAAGATTGAGCATGGTTTGCAGATAGTTAAGCTGTACGCTGTAATCCGGAGATTGTGGATGGGTGCGTTCCAGTTTAGCCAGTTCTTTCATAAATGTTTCCCTGACTTCTGCGTTCCAACGCATTCTTTCTGCCTTTTGGCGCATTTCTTCTATTTCCTGCTCTTGGCCGCCGCCACCTAGTTCATCTTGGATAGTCTTGATTTGCTGTTGCAGGAAGTATTCGCGTTGCTGCTGGTCGATATCTTCACGGGCACGCATTTGGATGGATGCCTTGATTTCTGCCAGTTGCACTTCGCGGTTCAGGATTTCCAGTAAGTGATATGTGCGTTCACGTAATGAGTGGATGCTTAACAAGTCCATCTTCTCGTCTTTCTTGAACGGCAGGTTCGAGCAGATGAAATTGACTAGGAACATCGGACTGTTGATATTCTTAATAGCAAATGCCGAATCCTGATGCATCACATCTGACGATTTGATATATCTCATTGTCAAGTCCTTGCAGGTTTCCACCAAGGCTTGAAACTCTTTATCGTCTTTGCTTGGAATGTCTTCTTCCAAAAGTTCTATTTCACCTTTCAGATACGGATGGGTTTCGATAATGTTTATCAGGTTCAGACGTTTCATTCCTTGAAGGATGACAGTCGTTGTCTGATCGGGCATTTCCAATATCCGCACAATTCGTCCTACGGTACCGATATTGTGTAAATCTTCCAACTTCGGGTCCTCTGTATGTGCCGATCTCTGACATACTACGGCAATATCTTTATGCTTCTTGTCAGCGTCTCGTATGAGTTTCAGAGAAGACTTACGGCCCACTGTGATCGGCAGGAATACTCCAGGAAACAACACCATGTTACGTAGAGGGAGTACCGGAAGAATTTCACCAGATTTCACATTTACATCAAATGCCTGTTCATCGTTCCCATCATAGTCAGTGATTAGCGAGAAGCCGTTATCGCTTCCATCTTCCAATAAATATCTTTCTTTCATCTTTTCGTTTTATTTAGTTTATGTCATACTGATATGCATAAATCGTTTGCAAAGTTAATTGATTCTCTCTAATAATAAAGCACTGCGCAGAATAAAAACACAAAAACAATGCCAAAATATCGGCTTGTAGAGGGAGTATTCCATAATTATTATTTATTTTTGGCGATTTGCAATAAAATAGTAGAATAAAACAGCTTTAAGACAAACGGATAAAATGTCGAATCCTTATTTTCAATTTAAGCAATTTACAGTGTGGCACGACCAATGTGCTATGAAAGTTGGTACGGATGGGGTGCTTTTGGGAGCTTGGGCTTCGGTTGAGCGCGCGCGCCGGATATTGGATATTGGTACGGGGACGGGCTTGGTGGCTTTAATGTTGGCTCAACGCAGTTTGCCAGACGCAAAGATTGTGGCATTGGAGATAGACGAGGCGGCGGCCGGACAGGCCAGGGAAAATGTGGCTCGTTCTCCTTGGCAGGAGCGGATAGAAGTGGTGCAGGCTGACTTTAAGAAATACCGGTCTTCGGATAAATTTGATGTGATTGTTTCAAATCCCCCTTATTTTGTCGATTCGTTGGAGTGTCCGGATCGGCAGAGGGCTGCTGCCCGTCACAATGATTCTCTAACCTACGAAGAATTGCTGGAAGGGGTAAATAGGTTATTGGCAGCAGACGGACTTTTTACGGTCGTGATTCCAACGGATGTGGTTGATCGGGTAAAGGCGATAGCTTCTATGAATAAGTTGTATGCGATTCGTCAGCTCAATGTAATTACTAAGCCCGGCGGTATTCCAAAACGTACGCTGATTGCTTTTTCTTTTTCCAATCGGGAGTGTGTGATAGAAGAGTTGTTGACGGAATTGGCGCGTCATCAGTATAGTGAGGAGTATATAGCGTTGACGAGGGAGTATTATTTGAATATGTGATATGGATATATGTAAAAAAAATAAGGCTGATACTTGTTATGTCAGCCTTATTTTTTTCTCTATTGTTTAAAGTAGATACATCTTCGGTTCTTCGTATTTATTAAAGTCAGGAGCTGGCTTATCTATTTTCTTGAAGATACGGGTGTATTTTTCTTTTATTTTTATATAATTATCAATCCAATCTTCATAAGATTCAGATGATTTAGAAAGCAAAGCTACTTCCTGCAGAAAAGCTTCATTTGCCAACCTTTCAGTTTCTTCCAAGTTGCCTTTTATATAAGAAACACAAGCATCGGAAAGAAAGTCTTTATTATCTATTTTCTTCCAAATGCGTTTGACGTTATTAGTCATTCCCCAAATTTTAAAGAAAAGGATGATTTGCAGTATTCCAAATGCAATCATCACTATACCTGTAAATTGTATTAATCCTTCCATGATTTATTATTTTGTTTTTGGTAAGCGATCATAAAGCAAATGAAAATCAAAGTCCATGCTATGAAGATGATAATGGATTGGATGTAATATGTCGGATACAAATAATCGGGGCGATTCATGATGATCATTTGGACAAACGAATAAAGGTGGCATAATAGAATTAGTCCTGATCCTATGCTGCCCAATAAAAAAGCTGTTTTCATAAATATTATTTTTTTGTTATACGATCAATTCTAAGCATTTTTAAGTTTGGAAGTTGTTAGTATTCTAATTTTTCGTAAGTACCAGATTCCTCACCATTTTCAATTTTGAGTTTATTATTTGATATTTTACAGTCCAAATAATATGGTGACTTACCTTTTGGGAATACATCATAGATGTAAATCTTACTATCTTCGACTTTGTATTTGAACGTTTGGAAAGAAATGGGATCTGCATTGCTATAAATTCCAAAAGAGCCTTTGTCATCGTCTCCGAAATTTAAAAACTTATGCGAGCCTTTAATGCCTGTCGACCAATTACCCACGATATTGTTTTCGTTAAGCTCGATCCAGTTATCATCATCTTTACTACAGCTAGTTAAGATCAGAATAGCAAAAAGTGTAAATAAAATGTTTTTCATAATAATAATTTATAAGTTGTTTTGTTTTAGCTTGTTTAGTTGTTTCTTCGATGGCTTTTGGAGTTTTTGAGTAAAAAAGAAAACGCTGATAGCCAAGTTTGCAACTTAATTATCAGCGTTTTCTTTTTCGTCGGGGTAGCGGGATTCGAACCCACGACCCCCTGCTCCCAAAGCAGGTGCGCTAACCGGACTGCGCTACACCCCGCTACTTTTTTGAAGGGTTGTTCTTTTCAAAAGCGGTGCAAAGATAGGGAGTATTTTTTAATTAACAATAGCTAAACGAATGTTTTTTATCTATTATTTTTCAATGCCTTGAATCTCATAGCTTTGCGTCTTTACTTTTTTTCTTGGCAGAGATCAAAAGCATCATCGGACGCCGTAATTCATCTTTCATGCCCGGGATGGTATCCAGCAATCTTTCGTCCGGTTGTGGCTCTATAAGTTCGCATATCTCAAATCCGGTTTGAAGGAGTCCGTTTATATACGTAGTCAGCGTTTTGTGGTATTTGACAACTTCTTCGCCCAGAAAGATTGCTGTGCGCCTGCCTTCCGTAAAATAGCGATCTACCGGCCAATGGATAGCTTCCCGTCTTGGTCGTAATACCATTCCTGATTGCCATAGGCTGTAAATACCGGATGTTCTACGGAGAAGACGAAGGCGCCTCCCGGAGTTAGGCAGTTATTGATTTTCCTGCATATATCCGTAAAAGATTCGAGATAATGGAAGGTTAGCGAACTGATGACAATATCATAAGTATCCGGCTGGAAATCAAAGTCTTCGATAGCCATGCATTGGTATTCAATGAGTGGAGAAGGATTCCTTTTCTGGGCTTCTTCGAGCATTTTCTCCGAAATATCAATTCCGGTAACGTGTGTTGCTCCGTGTTCTATCGCATAGACACAATGCCAACCGAATCCGCAGCCTAAGTCTAAAACTCTTTTCCCTGCAAAATCGGGGAGCATTTTCTGCAATACATGCCATTCTCCGGCTCCTTTCAAGCCTTCCACCGAGCGGGACATTTGAGAATATTGACTGAAGAAATCGCTATTGTCGTATTTGTTTTCTTTCATAATTTAATAAGAGGATGAGTTGAATGAAAGCACAAATATATGATTTAATTTATATATTTATAGAAAAGGTATACATAAATCAGGGTAACCGTCTCAAAAGTTTGTTTCATTAGAGCACAGATTTGAATTAAATGCTACGTAGTGAAAAACATCTATCATAAGTATCATTCATTTTAATAGTATTCTCATTATCAAAAGAATAAGTATGATAGATAGCTTTAAAAAAATGTATCTATCATACTTTTACCAGCAAAAACAGGTTATCTATCATCAATAGAATAGTCGAATAAAGGCCCTATATGCATAAGATAGCTTGTTTTTGTTGCAATGAATCCGTATAAATCCGATGATCACGGCTTAATAATCCAACTTTAATGGCGATAAGTATAGCCCACACCTGTAAACCGTGCAGCCCGCATCTGTAGGCTGTACGGTTTGCAGGTGTGGGCTGTACAGCCTGCATACGTGGGCTATATAAATACCACCGTTCCCAATAGATTATTAAGCTGTCAAATACAGGTTATCATCCTATAAAACGTGCATCCCTATGCCTTTAAATGGGTAATCTCACCTAATACTACACTAAAATAGACAAAGTATAGGCATGATAGATAGCTGTTTTTTGCAATAAAAGTATGATAGATACCTTTTTTAAAAACGATCTATCATACTTATTCTTTTGATAATTAGAATTCTATTAAAATGAATGATAGCATGATAGATATTTTTTCACTATGTAGCTATTCAATTTAAATCTTGTATCGGCATGAACAAGTCCATAGTGTGGTATATTGGGGTGTGGTTTCTTTGTACACGAATAATTTGTGAGTATGAACTATCTATCGATGTTTTCTGTTTTATAAATAAGAATTTTAAAATGAAAAGCCTTATGAAAACAAGAAAACAAAAAGAAACAGGTGAAAAAGAAGTCCACTTGTTAGAGCAAAAAGGATATGAAAAAATGGTGAATGAGATTGTCCCCGTTCAACAGGCGGAAGTATATCGCAAGCGACTCATAAAGCAGTCAAAGAAGCTGTAAAGGAGCTAAATCCGGATACAAATAGTCTGGGCAGCAGAGGATGATTTATCCTCTACTGCCCAGATTAATCCATCGTATTAAAGGATCCGGAAGACTTTCGGTGGTTCTCATTTAGGGAAAGTAAGAACAAAACAGCTTCCTTTCCCTAATTCTGATTTTACGTTGATACTTCCGTCATGCAAAGCCATGATCTGTTTGCACAGGCTCAATCCGATACCCGAACCGGATGTTTTGGTAGTGAAGAAAGGAACGAAAATCTTATCCAAAACAGTTGGTAGAATTCCCTCACCATTATCAGATATTGCTAATGTCGGGTTGTCTTTAGAGAAAAACTTTATTTGTATTTCTTTATCTGCTTTCCGCTCGCACGTTTCGCGGGCATTTTTTAATAAGTTGATAAGCACTTGCTCTATCTGTGCACGGTCTGCATATAAATATAAATCGGATGCGGGCATTTCGAAATGAATATACTCTTCCGGAAATAATTTCTTTAAGTCCGTAAACAATTCGGCAACAGATACTTTGGTGCGGACAGGTGTCGGAATACGTGTCAGTCGCCGGTAATTCTCCACAAATCCCAATAATCCTTTACTTCTTCTGTGAATAGTCTGCATGGCTTGCAACATGATAGAATACTCCTTTTCTCCGAGTGATTCGGGGATTCCTCTTTCACTTAATGTTTCCGAAAGAGAGATAATAGGAGTGATGGAATTCATGATCTCATGTGTCAATACACGAATCAGCTTTTGCCAGGCTTCCATTTCATTTCGTTCCAGTACGGAATGGATATTCTTTAAACTAATTAGCCGTTGCTTTTTGCTTTGTGTGGCGAACGCACCTTGTGTGACAAATGTGGTGCAGGAAATTGCCATTTCCAGAACGATGCCATTTTGCTCGATGCGAATAATGGATATGTCATTACTGGTAGAAGCCTCTTGAAGAACTTCCGGAAGTTGTGATAGTTGCCCCAGATGAGTGACTGCTGCCTGATTCATCCATTCGATATGCCCGGTTACATCGGTTACGAGTACGGCGGTATCTACTTTATTCAATAAATTCTCGTAATATTGATGCTTGATTTCTTCTGCCAATAGCTTTCCGCGAAAGTCCTTTAATGCATTAGATAGTTCCTGTGCCCACTCATCCATCATTTTATTTTTAAAAGGAGGATGAAGATTCTGCGTTATATCGTTGTATCGGAGTCCATCCGTTAATTGCCGTAATAAGGCGATTTGTTTGAACTGTATTCGGTAGAGATGTATGCCGACGCCTATTAGAAGGAGAATACAGACGGTAGTACTGAACCATAACTGCCTTTGATACAGCAGACAACTGCTAATGGAAAGTAGAAAGATAACTATGATGTGCAGAATTACTTTAAACTCAAATCGTTTCATAAGCCTAATTTTTCAAGTTTGCGATATAATGCAAAACGGGTAATTCCTAAATATTCGGCAGCACGGGAGATGTTTCCGTTGCTGATTCGGAGTGCTTTCTCAATGGCCTGTCGTTCTAGTTGTTCGAGATTCAGTATCACTTCTTCCTCTTTTTTCTGTTTGGACGTGGTGTGAAAAAGAAAGTTTTCAGGTTTCAGCATGGAGCCGTCTCCTAAAATTACGGCACGTTCTATCGTATGTTGAAGTTCCCTTACATTTCCGGGCCATGCATATTTCAGCAGTTTGTTTTTGGCTTCCCGGGTCAGTCCGTGTATTTCCTTTTTATATTTACGGGTATAACGGTCCAGAAAGTGATCAGCAAGCAAGATGATGTCATTGCCACGTTCACGGAGTGGAGGTATATGTATTTCAATCGTGTTGATACGATATAATAAGTCCTGACGGAAATTCCCGTCTTCCACCATCTGACGGATATCAGCATTAGTGGCGCAGATTAAACGGACGTCAATGGGAACGGTTTGCGTACTTCCCAAACGACTGATTTGCCTTTTTTCGATGGCAGTCAGTAATTTGGATTGCATAGGAAGTGATAGATTGCCAATTTCATCCAGAAATAAAGTCCCGTTGGTTGCTACTTCCATTCGTCCCGCTTTCGATTTCTTGGCATCGGTGAAAGCGCCTTTTTCGAAGCCGAACAGCTCACTTTCAAACAATTGTTCGGGGATACTTCCCAGGTCGATCGTGACAAAAGGTTTGCCGTATCGTGGAGAACAACGATATATTAGTCGGGCAATCACGTCCTTGCCTGTACCGTTTTCTCCGAGAATTAGTATATTGGCATCTGTATTACTTAGTTTATTTATCGTGGTAAACACTTCCTGCATAACAGATGATTCTCCAATAATATCATTCTCCGAAGTATTCTGACCGCTAAGAACTTCCACTTGTTCTTTCAAAATACTGACTTCCTGTTGTGACTGACGCAATCGCATTCCTGAAGTCAGCGTAGCCAGCAATTTATCCTTTTCCCAAGGCTTGGGAATAAAATCAGTAGCACCAGCTTTGATGGCCCGAACAGCTTTGTCTGTATCTGCATAGGCAGTCATGAAAATAACAATAGCCTGTGGGTCAATCTGCAATATCTGCTTTAGACTTTCAAATCCCTCTTGTCCGCTGATGGCATCCCGGCTGAAATTCATGTCTAATAAGATAAGATCGGGATGAAAGGTGGTCATGAAATACTCGATACGGTCAGGGGTAGTAGCTACTTTTATTTTTTCCGTATAAGGTTCCAGTAACAGGTTGAGAGCAAAGAGCACGTCCTCGTTATCATCTACTATAAGTATCTTTCCTAATTTGTTCACTTCTTCCATATCTTATAATCTATTAGATTCCGGGAGCAAAGATATGGATAAATCTCATGTGTTGTGTGTGCGATTGCGCACTAATTTTGTGCGTATATGCACACACAATCAACTGAATGGATATTGATAAATTGTTGAATGATAGTGATTTATGCAAATGGCACATCTTTTGAATGATGAATAACAAATAAAGCCAACGAATGAATCTGAAATTAATCTTCATATATCTCGGACTATTGTCGACAGAATTATTGATTGCTCAAAATCAAATTACAGAGTTATCATTGAAGCAAGTCATAGAAATGGCCCGTATGGAATCTCCCGATGCACAAACGGCACGTCACAGTTTCCG
This sequence comes from Bacteroides sp. AM54-2NS, assembly GCF_003602935.1. Classification (NCBI taxonomy): domain Bacteria; kingdom Pseudomonadati; phylum Bacteroidota; class Bacteroidia; order Bacteroidales; family Bacteroidaceae; genus Bacteroides; species Bacteroides sp. AM54-2NS. The sequence continues at coordinate 33,004 of NZ_QTMZ01000036.1, read as the reverse complement.
TTCTGCATATTGGAACTATAAATATTATCGTGCCAATTATCTACCGTCTTTAAGTTTGACATCCGATCCGAATCTGAACCGTGCCATTAATAAGATAACGATGGGGGACGGTTCGGTAAAGTTTGTCGAACAAAATTTATTGAATACGGATTTAACCTTGAATCTTTCACAGAATTTATCCTGGACTGGTGGTTCTTTCTTTCTTGAAACCTCTGCTCAACGTATGGATTTATTCAGCGAACATAAATACTCATGGCAGACTTCCCCTATTATGATAGGTTATCGACAGTCTCTTTTTGGCTACAATAGCCTGAAATGGGATAGACGGATAGAACCTGTACGCTATCAGGAGGCAAAGAAAAGCTACGTAGAGACACTCGAACTCGTATCAGCCAATGCGATTCATAAATTTTTTGCCTTGGCCACTGCCCAAAGCGATTACGATATTGCTTCCTTTAATTATGCCAATGCCGATACACTTTACCGTTATGCACAAGGCCGTTATAATATAGGTACCATCACAGAAAATGAAATGCTACAACTGGAACTCAACCGTTTGACGGAAGAGACGAATCGCATGAATGCCCGTATTGAAATGGATAATTGTATGCAGGAACTCCGTTCCTATCTCGGTATTCACGAAGACCGGGATCTGCGTGTTCTTGTCAGTCCCCAAGTTCCGGATTTCAGTGTGAACCTGAATGAAGCACTGGTTTTAGCTTACGAAAACAGTCCGGACATACAGACGATGGAAAGACGCAAACTGGAAAGTGAGAGTGCAGTTGCGAAAGCCCGTGCCAATGCTGGCCTGAAAGCAGATATCTATCTCCGTTTCGGATTGACGCAGACTGCTGACAAACTGCCCGAAGCTTATCGAAATTTGTTGGACCAGCAATACGTGAGCATCGGCATTTCTCTTCCTATCCTAGACTGGGGGCGTGGAAAAGGACAGGTACGAGTAGCCCGTTCCAATCGTGATTTGGTGTACACACAAGTAGAACAGAGCCGGACAGACTTTGAACTGAACGTCCGTAAACTCGTCAAACAATTCAATCTGCAAACGCAACGTGTCCGCATCGCTGTCCGTACAGATGAAACAGCCCAACGAAGAAGCGAAGTGGCACGCAAACTCTACCTATTAGGTAAATCTACTATTCTTGATTTGAATGCCTCTATTTCAGAGAAAGACAGTGCTCGCCGTAACTATATTTCGGCTTTATATAATTATTGGAGTTTATATTACACACTCCGTAGCATGACACTATATGATTTTGAGCGAAATACGATGCTGACAGAAGACTATCATCTGCTGATTGAATAGAGAACAACGAAAAGTCAGTAAAGAATAGAAATTGAACCATAGCTAGTAGAAACTTGTAAAACACCAGATAATTTCATGGATATAAAATTAGAAAAGAAACCGTGGTACATTCGTTACAGATACTATCTGATAGGAGGGATATTGTTTGTCGCCTTCCTGATTTATGTGATTACTTTGTCTTTAGGTCCCAGAAAACTGCGGATAGATGCCGAAGATATACAGATTGCAGAAGTAAAAGTGTCTAATTTCATGGAATATGTGGACGTGGAAGGGCTCATTCAGCCTATACTAACCATCAAGATCAATACCCGTGAAGCAGGAAGTGTGGAAAGAATTGTCGGTGAAGAGGGAAGTTTGCTTCAACAGGGAGACACTATTCTTGTTCTTTCCAATCCCGATTTGCTTCGTAGTATTGAAGACCAGCGCGACGAGTGGGAAAAGCAAATGATTACCTATCAGGAGCAGGAGATTGAAATGGAACAAAAAAGTCTGAACCTGAAACAGCAAGCCCTTACCAACAACTACGAATTGGAACGCCTGAAAAAAAGCATCGCTCTCGACCGCGAAGAATTCCAGATGGGCGTGAAGAGTAAGGCTCAATTGCAGGTAGCAGAAGATGAATACGGCTACAAAATGAAAAATGCAGCCCTGCAGCAAGAGAGTCTGCGGCATGATTCTGCCGTTACGATGATACGCAAGGAACTGATCCGTAACGACCGGGAGCGGGAACGGAAGAAGTATGAACGTACTTGCGAACGGTTGAATAGTTTGGTGATTACAGCTCCCTTGAAAGGCCAGCTTAGTTTTGTAAAGGTCACTCCGGGGCAACAGGTTTCCTCTGGTGAAAGTATTGCTGAAATAAAAGTATTAGACCAATACAAAATCCACACTTCACTTAGTGAATATTACATTGACAGGATCACCACCGGATTACCGGCTACAGTGAATTATCAGGGAAACAAATATCCGCTGAAAATAACAAAAGTGGTCCCCGAAGTGAAAGACCGTATGTTTGATGTCGATCTTGTCTTTACAGGAGATATGCCCGATAATGTACGAGTTGGCAAGAGCTTCCGTGTGCAGATTGAATTGGGACAGCCGGAGCAAGCACTCATTATTCCGCGAGGCAACTTCTACCAGTCTACAGGCGGACAATGGATTTACAAAGTAAATACATCAAAGACAAAAGCAGTCCGTGTACCATTGAGTATTGGTCGCCAAAATCCGCAGCAATATGAAATAGTAGAAGGTTTACAGCCGGGAGATTGGGTAATTACAACCGGATATGATACCTTTGGGGATGCAGAAGAGTTGATTTTGAAATAAACACATATAATTTATGATTTTACATTATATAAAAGTAGCATTTAGAAACTTGTGGAAGTACAAGGCGCAGAATATAATCTCTGTCATCGGATTGGCAGTAGGACTACTGTGTTTCAGCGTATGTATGTATTGCAGCCGTTTTGTAGAATTCACCAATCATTGTTTTGATAATTATTCCCGCATAGCAGAACTAAATTTTTATAATGAACAGACTGGGGATTATTTTTCCGGTACACAAGTAGCGTTATCCGAAGAACTTCGTACTTGGGCTATGGGCGAAGTGGAAGCGATTTCCTGTATGGCATATTCCCGTGAGCGTTCTTTTCTGGTTGAACTATCTTCGGATAAATCATTGCCATACGATCTTGAAATCATGGAAGTAGATATTCTATACGATAAAGTCTTTACTCCACAAATAGTAGTTGGTAGCTGGCAGACAGCAAGTCGGATGCCGAATGCTGTTATTATAAGCCGGTCCACTGCCATAAAGATATTTGGTCAGGTGGAGACTGCCATTGGCAAACACCTGACTCTAACAGAACGGCTTTATACTTCTCCGGACAGTACCCCGAAGGTAGGAGGTATTGTGTACACAGTGCAAGCTGTGATGGAAGATATTCCGCTGAACAATGGTTTTAGTTTTATGTGTCATATCGATGCATTGGTTATCAACGACAGTGAAGGACTTTTTCAGAGTCCGAAACGTAATGATATAACGGGGGCCCGGACATACGTTTTGTTATCTCCGCAGGCTGGCATTACCGGTTTGGAAAAACAATTTTCCAAGCGCGACTATACTTATACCTTATATAACCAGACTTATACCGTTGTTGCCCGCTATATAGGAGACCTATCGCAGGAGAAAGGTGCTTATATTCTGGGATGGGTCACCGGAATCGTCGGCACATTGATATTGCTGGTCGGATTGATTAATTTCTTTCATTTTCTCATCGGCTCTTTCCTGAATCGCACTAAGGAATACGCTATAATGAAAATGCTTGGCGCTGACTGGAAACGGCTGTTCTGCCTGTTATTAATACAATCTTTGATTGTCGTATTTGCATCCTCGTTTCTGGTTGTATGGGGTGTGGAGCTGATTGGTGATAGAATGGATTTTTCTTTACCAGGTCTCACAATGAATTTCCCTTCTGAAACACTTCTAAAGCATATTCTGCAATACATTGTTTTGCTTGTGTTACTTTGTGTGGCAGTCTGCTTGCTCGTCTCTGTCCGTATTCGCAGATTTTCCATACAAACAGGTATATATGGAGGCCAAAAGCGTCGTGGGAAACAATGGGGACGTAACTTTATGCTTGGCATCCAATTTTTAATTTGTTGGGTATTCGTAGCGCTGACCGCCAGCCTGTTCCTACAATCGGGAAAGATGACTGAAACCTTATTCCATACGTTAAGTCAGGAAGATAAAGAAGCGATTCTTAGTATATCGCTGGACTATTCATTCCTAGAGAATAAAGAGAAACTAGAAATGGTGGAACGTTTCAGGCAGCATGCCGGTGTGAAAGATATTTTGTTATCTGACATATCCTATACTCACGGAGTATCCGGAAACTTATTAATGACGGAGAAGGGAAATGATAACTCTTGGATTGATATCAATGTAATGTGTGTACCATTGAATTTCTTCACCTTCATGAACATTCCGATGACGGAGGGTAGGACGATCCGGACAAAAAAGGATCTCGTAATGGATGAAGTTTGGCAGAAAAGACAAAAGAGAGATATCATCGGAATGAACTTCTACGACTGGACCAATGATTTTACCGTTTGTGGAGTATGCGCCCCCTTTCAGACAGATGTACATAATCATAATGGCGGATTTGCTTTCACGCTTTATGATTCTTCCGAATACGTAGGGCACTGCTATGTGAAATGTTATCCCGAACAGCAAAAAGAAGTAATTAAATGGATTGAGACTATCCGTCGTGAAGTGCTGCCGGAGAATATTCCCTCCCAGGTACGTACATTTCAGGATGATTTGTACGAAGTGCAGGCACTGGAATATATCCTGAAAGACATCATTTCATTTTTTGCAATTGTAAGTATTATCATTACCCTGTTGGGAGTGTATTCCAGTATTACGCTTGATACAGAATGGCGCCAGAAAGAAGTTGCCATTCGCAAAGTGAACGGAGCTGGAATATGTTCTATCATCTGGTTATTTGCACGTTTGTACCTGATTTTGCTGGTAGCGACTGCCGCCATCGCTTTTCCGCTCATTTACGTGGTATTGCAACTGTGGAAACAAATGTACACCGTATTCTTTAATGATGGAATATTATACTGGGGAAGCATATTTGGGGGAGTAACCTTATTAACAGTAATCACCATTATTTTTAAAATACTGAAGATTGCACGTATCAATCCCGCAGAAGTAATCAAAAACGAATAAAAATATAATTCTAAAACAATACAGTTATGATTAAGACCATTAACTTACAGAAGATTTTCAAAACGGAAGAAGTAGAAACTTGGGCGTTGAATAACGTCAGTATCGAAGTGAAACAAGGCGAATTTGTAGCATCATGGGGCCCTCCGGCTGTGGTAAGTCAACATTGCTCAACATTTTGGGGCTGCTCGATAACCCGACAGGAGGGGAGTATTACCTGAATGGAACGGAAGTCTCTCGGTATACCGAATCGCAACGTACCAGTCTTCGCAAAGGTGTGATAGGGTTTGTGTTTCAGAGCTTTAATCTGATAGACGAGTTGAATGTATACGAAAACATCGAACTACCTTTACTCTATATGGGTATTTCCGCTTCCGAACGGAAAAGGAGGGTAGAGGCAGCTATGGAGAGAATGGCTATCACCCATCGTAGCAAGCATTTTCCGCAACAACTCTCCGGTGGTCAGCAGCAACGCGTCGCTATTGCCCGTGCCGTCGTGGCAAACCCTAAACTGATTCTGGCTGATGAACCGACCGGTAATCTGGACTCCAAAAACGGTAAAGAAGTGATGGGACTGTTGAGCGAACTGAATAATGAGGGAACCACCATCGTCATGGTGACCCATTCACAACATGATGCCGGTTATGCCGACCGTATCATAAACCTGTTTGACGGACAGGTGGTGACTGAAGTTAGTATGTAAACACAAGCTATCAATAAAGAATATATCATGATAAAACACTATCTGAAAGTAGCCTTTCGCAATCTGATGAAATACAAGACACAAAGCCTTGTCAGTATCATTGGACTGGCAGTCGGCTTCACCTGTTTTGCGCTATCGGTATTATGGATTCGTTATGAGATGACTTATGATACTTTCCATAAAGGGGCTGAACGTATTTATATGGTACGTGCACATTATACTGATATTCCGGAACATATATCCAATTCAACTCCTTACCCTTTGGCAGCCTATCTTCAGGAAAAAATGCCGGAAATAGAAGCAAAGGCTACTACTTCTATACATCAGAATGTGAAAATCCGCATGGAAAATGATGAGTATGAAGTAGTAATGGCTGCGGCAGATTCTGCTTTTATGAACTTCTTTCATATACAGTTACTGAAAGGAACTGTCAACTTCTTGAAAGAAAATAATCCTGAAATTGCAGTAACGGAAGAGTTTGCTAAAAAGCTTTTTGGTAGTGAGGATGATGCTTTGGGAAAAGAAATGGAGGTAAACGGACGTTCCCGTCAAATAGGGGCAATTGTGAGTGGATGGTCCCGCCATTCCAATATTCCGTATAGTGTATTAGTCGCAGCCAGGCACAGTCCTCGATGGAAAAGTGGTCCTGAACAATTATTTATTCGTGTTCGTGCAGGGATGGATATGGATACATTCTGGAAAAAAATAAGTACCATGGATCTTTCAGATATTCAAAAAGAGAGTGAACTTTCGGATCTTCTGATAACCCGGATTTCAGCTTTGCGTTATTCTGATTATGTTTCCAAAATCGATGTTGTCATTTCCTTCAGCTATATTTTCTATTTTTCCTTAGCTGGTGGATTAGTTATCATCTGTTCACTATTCAATTACCTGACTCTTTATATCAGCCGGCTTTATATGCGCAGTCATGAAATGGCACTTCGTAAAGTGAATGGTGCCAGTAATAACGCTTTGTCCGTTCAATTTGCCATTGAACTGTTGATGATTTTGTGCATAGCTTTGGCGGGTGGATTATTGATGATAGAGATAAGCATGCCTTATTTCTTGAATTTCACTCAAATAGAAGCTGATTCGTATTATGGGGAAATCATTCTATATCTTCTGATTGTAATCATTCTGTCTTTCCTGTTTGCACAAATACCATTGTCTTACTTTCGTCGCCGGACATTGCAGGAAGCAATAAAAGGAAAGGGGGGATCTGCGAGACCTTACTTGTTTCGTAAGACAGGCATTGTGATACAGTTAATAGTCAGCCTTGTTTTTATCTTTTGCACAGTAATGATTATGAAGCAACTTTACTTCCTGAAGAATACTGATTTAGGTATGGAGCGTCATAATATAGGTAACGTTGCCTTATGGAATGGAGACATCAAACAATGGGAAGAGAAAATAAAAGCTTTACCCATGGTAACAGAAACGTTGCCTCCCTCATATTTCCCGATTATTCCTACAGGTCCGATGATGTATATCGAAATAAATAATTGGATGATCTTCTCAAAATATCGGAGGAATCTCTCACTATCGGTATGATGCCTGCCAAAGAAGATTTTTTTGAATTTTACGGCTTGAAGTTATTGGAAGGTGAGTTTATATCAGATAAGAATCAAGGGAATGATGTCGTGATAGATGAAAATACATGCCGGAGATTTGGTTGGAAACAGGCCTTGGGAAAAAGTTTCTATTATGAGTGGAACGGTCAGCGTAGTGCCTATAAAGTTGTCGGAGTGGTAAAGAACTTTAGTTATCGCTCTCCTACAAGTAAACCGGGGCTTATTGCATTTCAACATCCCAAGGCACAGGAGTATCTGCTGAATCGAGCCAGTATCCTTTTTAAATTTAGAGAAGGTGCCTGGAATGAATGCCGTGAAGCAATAGAGAAACTGTATAAAGACGAATTTCCAAATGCTTATATGCGATTGTTTAATGAAGAAAAGGAATATGATAAGTATCTCCGCTCCGAAGATGCATTGATGAAATTATTGAGTATCGTATCATTGACATGTGTTATCATCTCCATATTCGGAGTCTTTTCATTGGTTACTTTATCGTGTGAACAACGTCAAAAGGAAATTGCTATACGTAAAGTGAACGGAGCACAGGTCTGTCATATCCTGCGTATGTTTTTCCAAGAGTATTTGTTGTTGATGACCATATCTGCCGTTGTTGCATTTCCGATAGGATATGTGGTGATGAGTCATTGGATCGAGAGTTATGTAAGACGGACAACAATGGATGGTTGGATATATATAAGTATTTTTGTTGTCGTAGCAGTCATCATTTTACTTTGTATCATTGGACGAGTGTGGAAAGCGGCGCGACAGAATCCGGCAGAAGTAATCAAAAACGAATAATAAAATAACAATATCATGATAAAACACTATCTAAAAGTAGCCTTTCGCAATCTGATGAAGTATAAGCCACAAAGTTTTGTTAGTATTATCGGATTAGCAGTTGGCTTTACTTGTTTTGCGCTATCGGTATTATGGATTCATTATGAAATGACTTATGATAATTTTCATGAAGGAGCTGATCGCATTTATTTGGCAGGCAGTAGCTTTCATCTTTATGGAGACGGATTTACCTATAATTCATCTAGTTTTTTAGCTGATTATTTGGCAAAGAATTGTCCGGAGATAGAGAAAGTATGTCGCATTTATTATGATTGGGATGAAAAAAAAATTAAGAATGAGGATGCCGAGTTTGTGGTACGACGTATAGAGGTAGATTCAAACTTTATTTCAATGTTCAATATTAAAGTATTGGATGGAGATAACCATCTACAGCTAAAAAAGGATGAAATTGCTATAACAGAAAATATGGCAAAGCGAATATTTGGGAAAGAATCTCCGATAGGTAAACACTTGATTTTAGAGGAAAGTAACGAAGAAAAAATAATCGTTGCAGTTGTAAAGTCATGGGAAGGACACTCTTTGTTTTCATTTGATATATTATTGCCATTTCATGATACAAACCCCAATTGGGGGAACCAACGATGCCAAACGCTTTTTCGTATTTATCCCAACTGTGATATAGAAGCATTGAAACAGAGGTTGTCAGAATATGAAGTACAACAAGATGGCCATAAATATCCAAATTCTACGCTTATTGCTCCATTATCCACACTGCGGAGTAGTCATCCGAGGGAAGATGTGAATGTGAAGTTGAATCATATTTGTCTTTTTGTATGTATTAGCGGTTTGGTTATAATTTGTGGAATATGTAATTATTTAACAATGTTGATAACTCGTATCCGGATGCGTAAACGTGAGTTAGCGTTGAGGAAAGTCAATGGTTCATCAAATGGTGGGTTACTCACTTTACTTCTTACAGAACTTGTCTTATTACTAATTTTATCTTCAGGAATAGGGTTGGTATTGATAGAGCTTATCCTACCCACTTTTAAACGTTTGTCACAAATTGATGAGGGTACTTCATTTTTTTATATTGAAGTATTTGTTTATATACTATCATTGATTGCCGTGACAGTTGGTTTTGCATCTCTGCTTATACGATACATCAGCAGGCGAACTCTACTTAGTAATATAAACAAGAAATCCAATCTTCATCTCTCCGGCTGGTTTTATAAGAGTAGCATTTTATTTCAGCTGTTTATCGGTATAGGCTTTGTTTTTTGTACTCTGGTAATGATGATGCAACTTCATTTTTTACTAAATACTAGAGAACTTGGAATAGAACGGCATAATGTAGGAGCAGTTGTTTATTGCTCTGAAAATATCCCTTTCAAAGAAATTGTAAGTCAGATACCAGAGGTATCAGAATGTTTGAATGGTTTTCATACACCTATTCCTAAGATGTTTTATTCAATATATAGGGTAAAGGAATGGGATGGAAAGGTCGCTGATAGTGAACAATATATTGAATTGGAAGATGAAACGATTAATCAGGACTATGCCGATTTCTTTGGAGTAGAGGTGTTGAATGGAAGTATGCTGGATGAAAAGGATGGAAAAGATATGGTTGTTATAAATGAAGCTGCTATGAAAGCTTTCGGATGGACACAACCGATTGGAAAGAAAATGGGAAAATTAGGAAAGCAATGTATAGTGAAAGGTGTTATTAAAAATATTTCATATAATGCTCCAATACATCCGGTAGCTCCTGCTATGTTTCATTTACCAGATAGTAGAGACAGAGGAGGTATTATATTCAAAGTGAAAGAGGGAACTTGGAATATTGTTTCTGAAAAGATAAAAGCGGAAGTGAATAAAGTTAATCCAAATGCAGAATTGATGTTGTCTAATATTGAAGAAGTTTACGACGCTTACATGAAATCAGAGAGAACATTGTGCAAACTGTTGAGTGTGGTTTCTGCTATTTGTATATTAATTGCGGTATTTGGTATATTCTCGTTAGTGACTTTATCCTGTCAGCAACGTCGTAAAGAAATAGCTATACGCAAGGTAAATGGAGCAAATATAGGAATAATCTTGAATCTATCTTTAAAGAATATTTATTTTTACTTGTACTTTCATCGTTCTTTGCTTTTCCGCTAGGATATGCTATGATGAAGCATTGGCTTGAAAATTATATAAAGCAAACACCGATGGAATGGTGGTTATATGCAGTTATATTTATAGGAATGGGCCTTGTCATTTTCTTAAGCATCATCTGGCGCGTGTGGAAAGCCGCCCAGCAAAATCCAGCAGAAGTACTCAAGAGTGAATAAGATAAAATAAAAGTCTGGCACATTGATTTGTGTCAGACTTCATTTTATTCACCCAATAATGAGTGATATATTTTTCGTAGATTATAAAAGATCCAATGCTTTAAATGCTTTAACTAGCTTTTCTACAGCACGGTCTATTTGATCTTTTGTATGAGTAGCCATTAATGCTACGCGCACCAAAGTATCTTGCGGTGCACATGCCGGCGGAATAACCGGATTGATGAATACACCTTCATCAAAAGCTAATTTGGTAACCATAAACGTTTTTTCCGTGTCACGTACGTAAAGAGGATGATAGGTGATTCTGTTGCACCGATTTCAAAGCCAGCTTCACGGAAACGTTTCAATGCATAGTTGGTAGCTTCCCACAATGCTTCAAGTCTTTCCGGTTCATTTTGGATGATGTGGAGAGCTTCGAGAGCAGATGCAGTAGCAGCCGGAGTGTTGGATGCACTGAAAATATAAGTACGTGCGTTGTGACGTAACCAGTTGATGATAGAAGAATCAGCAGCGATAAATCCGCCGATAGAAGCCAGTGACTTGCTGAAAGTACCCATAATCAAATCAACCTCGTGAGTCAGACCGAAATGGTCGCAGACGCCACGTCCTTGTTTTCCGAATACGCCCAAGCCGTGAGCTTCGTCTACCATGATAGTAGCGTTGTATTTATGTTTCAAGCGTACGATTTCGGGCAAGTTTGCCAAGTCACCTTCCATAGAGAACACACCGTCCACTATGATTAGTTTCACTGAATCCGGATTGCACTTTTGAAGTTGCTTTTCCAGATCCGCCATATCGTTATGTTTATATTTTAATTGTTGAGAGAAGGAGAGACGACGGCCATCTACGATAGATGCGTGGTCGCGGTCATCGCAAATGATATAATCATTGCGGTCTGTCAAAGCAGGAATAACTCCGGAATTCACCGTAAAACCGGTTGAGAAGCAGAGCGCTTCATCTTTGCCTACAAAGGCAGCCAGTTCTTTTTCCAACTGAACGTGCAGGTCAAGCGTACCATTCAAGAAGCGCGAGCCTGCGCAACCGGAACCATATTTATGCATGGCGTTGATACCAGCTCAATCACTCTTTCATCTCCCGTAAGGCCAGTGTATGCATTGGAACCGAACATCAACACTTCGTGTCCGCCCATTTCTACCTCTGTACCCTGCTTTCCTTCTATCTCACGGAAATATGGGTAAACGCCCTGTGCCATAAACTTTTGTGGCAGGTCGTACTTAGCTAACTTCTCTTGTAATAATCCCATGAATTATAATTTTTATACTCATACTCAGATCGTTCGCTGACGATCTTACATCCTTTTATCTTAACAAGTGTTTAAAAACAGGGGGCAAAGATAACAAAATTTGCTTTTATCTGTTCTTTTTAAGAGAAAAAAGTTGCTCTCGTATGATTAGAAACCTCTAATAGATTAAAATTTAAGATATTTATATTACTTTTGTCGTCTACAATCGACAAGAATAGCATGAACGAAAGAATGAAAAAAATAAAATTCGTCGTCAATCCTATTTCGGGAACACAAAGTAAAGAATTGATTCTTAACTTGCTGGACGAAAAAATAGACAAGGCGAGATACTCTTGGGAAGTAGTGTATACGGAAAGAGCCGGTCATGCAGTAGAAATAGCTGCCAAAGCTGCCGAAGAGAAAACAGATATAGTAGTGGCTATCGGTGGGGATGGAACGATCAATGAAATAGCTCGTTCGTTGGTGCATACTGATACCGCAATGGGAATTATTCCCTGCGGATCGGGCAATGGACTGGCGAGGCATCTGCATATACCGATGGAACCGAAGAGAGCATTGGAAGTGCTGAACGAAGGTTGCATGGACGTGATAGATTATGGTAAGATCAACGGTACAGATTTTTTCTGTACTTGCGGAGTGGGATTCGACGCGTTTGTCAGTCTGAAGTTTGCGCATGCCGGTAAACGGGGGCTATTGACTTATCTGGAGAAAACCTTGCAGGAAAGTCTTAAATATGAGCCGGAAACGTACGAACTGGAAACGGAAAACGGAGTCTCCAAGTATAAAGCCTTCCTGATTGCCTGCGGAAACGCGTCGCAATATGGAAACAATGCTTATATCGCACCACAAGCCACTCTGACAGATGGTTTGCTGGATGTGACCATTCTCGAACCGTTCACCGTATTGGACGTTCCTTCATTGGCCTTTCAATTATTCAATAAAACAATCGATCAGAATAGCCGTATCAAGACTTTCCGCTGCAAACAGTTGTGCATCCGCCGGACTACTCCGGGCGTCGTGCATTTTGATGGTGACCCCATGGAAACGGATGCCAATGTAAATATTCAACTGATTCAAAGAGGATTGCGCGTGGTAGTGCCACGAGCATCGGAAAAGGACGCAGCCAATGTGCTCCAAAGAGCGCAGGAATATATGAATGGTATCAAATTGATGAATGAAGCCATCGTCGACAATATAACAGATAGAAACAAGAAAATATTGAAAAAGCTGACAAAGAAAGTCTGATAAAATAACGGATTACTGACACCGAATTACAAATTATTGCGTACTTTTGCGCAGTTTTGGTTCGATCAAAATAAAAACGCGAGTGATAATCGTTTAAATAAAAAATATATGTTTAGAACGCACACATGTGGAGAACTTAGAATCTCTGATGTAAACAAGCAAGTCACGCTGTCCGGATGGGTACAGCGCAGCCGTAAGATGGGAGGGATGACTTTCATTGACCTTCGCGACCGTTACGGAATTACCCAATTGGTTTTTAATGAAGAAATTAATGCTGAACTCTGTGAACGTGCTAATAAATTGGGACGTGAGTTCGTCATTCAAGTGACAGGAACGGTTAATGAACGTTTCAGCAAGAATGCAAACATTCCTACCGGAGACATTGAAATCATTGTTTCCGAACTGAACGTACTAAATACTGCCATGACTCCTCCGTTCACTATCGAAGATAACACGGATGGGGGGGATGATATCCGCATGAAATACCGTTATCTGGATTTACGCCGTAACGCTGTACGTTCCAATTTGGAACTGCGTCATAAAATGACAATTGAAGTTCGCAAATATCTGGATAGTCTGGGTTTCATCGAAGTGGAAACGCCCGTTTTGATCGGTTCTACTCCTGAAGGCGCACGCGACTTCGTGGTGCCGTCACGTATGAATCCGGGACAGTTCTACGCACTTCCGCAGTCTCCGCAGACCTTAAAACAGTTGTTGATGGTTTCCGGTTTCGACCGTTATTTCCAGATTGCGAAATGTTTCCGCGACGAGGACTTACGTGCCGATCGTCAGCCGGAATTTACACAGATCGACTGTGAAATGAGCTTCGTTGAGCAAGAAGATATTATCACTACTTTCGAAGGAATGGCTAAACATTTGTTTAAGACTCTTCGTGGTGTGGAACTGAATGAACCATTCCAACGTATGTCTTGGGCGGACGCCATGAAATATTATGGTAGCGATAAACCGGATTTGCGTTTCGGCATGAAATTCGTGGAACTGATGGATATCATGAAAGGTCACGGATTCTCTGTATTCGATAATGCGGCTTATGTGGGTGGTATCTGTGCCGAAGGTGCTGCGACTTATACCCGCAAGCAGCTGGATGCATTGACCGAATTTGTAAAGAAACCGCAGATTGGTGCGAAAGGAATGGTTTATGCCCGTGTGGAAGCCGACGGAACGGTGAAATCGAGTGTAGATAAATTCTATGCGCAGGAGGTGCTCCAGCAAATGAAAGAAGCATTCGGAGCTAAACCGGGTGATTTGATTCTGATTCTGTCTGGCGACGATGTAATGAAAACACGTAAACAACTTTGCGAGCTTCGTCTGGAAATGGGTGCTCAACTGGGATTGCGTGATAAGAATAAGTTTGTTTGCCTTTGGGTGATTGACTTCCCGATGTTCGAATGGAGCGAAGAGGAAGGACGCCTGATGGCTATGCATCATCCGTTTACTCATCCGAAAGAGGAAGATATTCCGATGTTGGACACTGACCCGGCAGCTGTACGTGCAGATGCATACGATATGGTAATCAACGGTGTGGAAGTTGGCGGCGGATCTATCCGTATCCACGATGCGAAATTGCAGGCGAAGATGTTCGAGATTCTTGGATTCACTCCGGAGAAGGCAGAGGCACAGTTTGGCTTCCTGATGAATGCCTTTAAGTATGGTGCGCCTCCTCACGGTGGTTTGGCATACGGACTCGACCGTTGGGTGTCTTTGTTTGCAGGATTGGATTCTATACGCGACTGTATTGCGTTCCCGAAAAATAATTCCGGACGTGATGTAATGCTGGACGCACCCTCTGCAATCGACCAGAGCCAGCTTGATGAACTGAATTTGATCGTAGATTTGAAAGAGGGCGAGTGAAAGAATCTGTACGCATATTCCGTTTTATAGTCATCGGTACAATGAACGCTTTGATTATGGCGTTGGTTGTATGGTTAATGATGAAAGAAATGTCATTTGACGGCGACTATATGGTGGCTAATATAACAGCGTATCTGATAGCTCAAATCCATAACTTTATCTGGTGCAAATACTGGATATTCCCTGTAGAAAATAAAAAGAATAGTATCTGGAAACAGATACTGCTCTTTTGTTCTGCTTTTGCCGTGGCTTACACCGCACAGTTTTTATTTCTTATCTTATTGGTAGAAGGACTGGACATGAATGAATATCTGGCTCAATTTCTGGGATTGTTTATTTATGGAGGAGCTAATTTCCTAGCCAACAAGAAAATAACTTTTCAATGAAATAGTTATTAAATATAATATATAGAAAGGGCACAGAGTTTTAAATTTAGATTTTGACTCTGTGCCCTTCTTATTTCCTTATTGTAGCAGAGACATTTCCCACATAATAAATATAATAGGGACTGTCTGACAAGTCCCTATTAATAATTTCACCCACGCTATAACTATCTGTAGCGTGGGTGATTTTCAATATTTAGAATTCGTTAGACAGCTCCTTTTTTGTTGTGATATTTATAAATATCCTCTCTTATGTCTTTGGGAGTGAACTTTATTGGGGAACTTCTGCATTGAACTTTAATCGAGAAAGCGTTTGGTAAGTCCTTCGTATTCGTCAATCCGGCGATCACGGAGGAAAGGCCACCAGCGGCGGACGTTTTCCGAGCGTTCCATATCTATTTCCACTACCATGTTTTCCGGATGATCGTTTCCGGCTTGTGCCAGGAATTCTCCTTGCGGTCCTGCTACGAAACTGTTTCCCCAAAATAGGATGCCGTTTGTCTGTCCGGAAGGATCGGGCTCGTGTCCTACACGGTTGACGGAGATAACAGGAAGACCATTGGCAACGGCATGGGCACGCTGCGAAATAATCCAGGCGTTGAGTTGGCGGGCTTTTTCGTCGTCCGTGTCACTGCTTTCCCAGCCAATGGCAGTAGGATAAATTAAAAGTTCCGCACCTTTCAGTGCCATCAGGCGGGCAGCTTCCGGATACCATTGATCCCAGCATACCAGTACGCCCAGCTTTCCTAAAGAGGTTTGAATGGGTTCAAAACCGATGTCTCCGGGAGTGAAATAGAATTTTTCGTAGTAAGCCGGATCATCGGGAATATGCATTTTCCGGTATTTACCCGCAATGCTTCCGTCGCGGTCGAACACAACAGCGGTGTTATGATATAGTCCGGGGGCACGTTTCTCAAAAAGAGAGGTGACAAGGACTACTTTATTGGCGGCTGCCAACTCGGAATAAAAGCCTGTGGATGGTCCGGGAATGGGTTCAGCCAGATCAAACAGGTTGGTGTTTTCTGTTTGGCAGAAATAAAGTGAATTGTGTAACTCTTGAAGCACAATCAGTTGCGCACCGTGAGCAGCGCAAGCCTCGATACTCTTTGCGAGGTTCATCAGGTTGACCCGAATATCTGCGGTATTGGATTGTTGGATGATTCCGACTTTTATCTTTTTCATGATGAATAATTACTTGGTTGATTCATTCGTTATTTTATAACTCCCAATGGGTATTGCATGGTGACACAATGCAGGGAACCGTGTTGCTTAATCAGGCACGGCAGTCTATTCCGATTATTTGATAGTCTGGGAATGCTTGTTGTAACACTTCTCTTGCTTTTTGGTCATTTGCCGGCTGATGGTATGTCGGGTAGAGAATAACTTCGTTCATAATCAGGAAGTTGGCGTAAGTTGCGGGCAGGCGTTCGCCGTCTTCTTCGATCTTGTCCGCCATCGGTAAGGCTAACAGGCGATAGGGTTCTCCTGCTAAGGTGCAGAATGTTTTCAGTTGTTCCTCCATTGCGAGTAATGCTTCGTAGTGTTCGTCTTCTTTGTCGTCGCATTTTACGTAAGCAATGGTGTCGGTAGAACAGAAACGTACCAAAGTGTCGATGTGGCTGTCAGTGTCGTCGCCGGCAAGATAGCCGTGGTCTAACCAAAGAACCTTTTGCAGGTGGAAGGTTGATTTCAGGTATTCTTCTATCTCTACCTGGTTCAGTCGCCCGTTCCGCTGGGGAGACAGCAGACATTCGGAGGTAGTGAGCAGTGTGCCCATTCCGTCGCTTTCGATGGAGCCTCCTTCGAGAACGAAATCGAGGCGGTCTATATACTGGCCTTTCAAGGCTCCGGCTTCTACCGCTTGTTTGGTGATTTGATTATCCAGTTCGGAAGCAAATTTCAGTCCCCAGCCGTTGAATGTAAAGTCGAGCAGGGAAGGGGTGCCGGTGTCTATCATGGTGATGGCTCCGTGGTCGCGTGCCCATGTGTCATTGGTGGCACATTCCAGAAAGCGGACGTTGTTCATGTTGACGGTAGCGGCTATCTGTTTTTTCACTTCTTCCGGTTCGGGGGTGACAATCAATAGTAACTCTCGCTTCGCTATTTCCCTGGCTATGTTTATAAAACACTCTTGCACTTCTGCCAGCATGTATGCCCAGTCTGTACCGGCGTGTGGCCATGTCAACTGTATACCACTCTGCGTATGCCATTCGGCGGGCAAATGAGGGGCTCTCATTTCTACCTGCACGGTCATGTTTTTGCCGAAATTCAATTGCAAATCTTTCTCCGAGCCACTTGGGCTGGGAAG
The DNA here is from genome assembly GCF_003602935.1 of Bacteroides sp. AM54-2NS. Classification (NCBI taxonomy): domain Bacteria; kingdom Pseudomonadati; phylum Bacteroidota; class Bacteroidia; order Bacteroidales; family Bacteroidaceae; genus Bacteroides; species Bacteroides sp. AM54-2NS. The sequence goes on along the minus strand of NZ_QTMZ01000036.1, from coordinate 15,467 downwards.
TCCAACCATGATTCCCATTAGACTATTATCTATTTGGTTATTTATAAAATCAGTTTATTGTCTGCGTCAGTCGTCAGTGTGCCTGTTACGCATCATTACGTATTATTATGAATTCGTTTCTTGCTTTGGCTTCCGGTCAAAGAACGGATTCTTAGAAGATGCACTTACAGGAATGGCCATTACCATCTTGCAGTCTTTCAGCCAGTTCAGGCGTTGTGCTGCCAGCCCGGCGGAGAACATCACACGTGTGTCTACACGCAAATCGGCTGCCATAGCACAGGCGGAACCTATGGCGATACCTACGTCTATGCTGTTCAATGCGCAGGGAACTCCTCCGGTACGTCCGTCGCAGGTGGTGAAGCCGCAATGACCGCAGTTTAAGCCTTGTGTCTGCTCGCGTGTTCCTATCAATACAACACATTCGGCACTTAAGATGTTGTCGGCATCACGAAGGAAAAATTTCATTCCGTGTTCTTCTACCATAGCTATCATAGTGTCCGATAGTTGTTTAATCTCTTCATCCGTGATTAGGGCCACTTCGATAATATCGATTCCTTTTCCTTTCGGAGCAGTACGCGCAGCCGTCATCATCTGGCGGGCTACTTGTAATACATGCTCATGACGGGCATCTCTTTCGTTCAGTATCATAACTTTTCTTGAATTAATTAGTGAGGCAAAGATAACGTTTTTCAAGAAAATAGTACCTTTGCCGGAGAGAAAGAATTAAAAACGCTATGCTACATATTAATAACGCCTGTATTGCTTTTGGTACGGAAGTGCTTTTCTCCGGTTTTAATATGAAACTGGAAAGGGGAGAGACAGCCTGTATCGTAGGGCAATCCGGTTGTGGAAAACTTCGTTGCTGAATGCGGTGATGGGGTTTGTACCTTTGAAAGAAGGATCTGTGCGGGTAGGGGAAACATTGCTTGATAGATCAACCATCGATAGTGTCCGTAGGCAGATTGCATGGATTCCCCAGGAATTGGCATTGCCTTTCGAATGGGTGAAAGAGATGGTAGCTCTCCCGTTCGGACTGAAAGTGAACCGTTCTGTCCCTTTTTCGGAAGAAAGGCTTTTTGCCTGTTTTGATGAATTGGGACTGGAACATGAATTATATACCAAGAGAGTGAATGAAGTGTCGGGCGGTCAGCGTCAACGCATCATGCTTGCTGTAGCCGCTATGCTCAATAAACCTCTGATTATTATAGACGAACCTACTTCTGCTTTGGATGCCGATTCGACCGGTAGGGTCTTGTCTTTCTTCCGGCGACAGGCGGAAAGGGGAACAGCAGTGCTGGCCGTATCGCATGATAAGGATTTTGCTTCGGGTTGTCATTATTTAATAGAATTGTAACGATTGGAGAGAACGCTAACACGAATCGGATAGAATTGTTAAGAATACACTGTGGGAACGATTGATATATCATATTATAATCTTTTTATAGGCTTGCTTCTGCTTGCCATCCCGTTCTTTTATCTTTGGAAGTTTAAAACGGGACTACTGAAACCTGCCCTGATTGGTACAGTACGGATGATTATCCAACTGTTCTTTATCGGCATGTATCTGAAATATCTCTTTTTATGGAACAATCCCTGGATTAACTTCCTTTGGGTGATAATTATGATATTCGTAGCCGGACAGACAGCACTGGTGCGTACCCAGTTGAAACATCGTATCTTATTAATCCCTATTACGGTAGGATTTCTTTGTAGTGTTGTACTGGTAGGCTTGTACTTTATCGGTATTGTTCTTCAATTGGACAATATATTTAGCGCCCAATACTTTATTCCGATATTCGGTATCCTGATGGGTAATATGCTTTCGAGCAATGTGATAGCTTTGAATACGTATTATAGCGGATTAAAACGTGAGCAACAGTTGTACCGTTATTTACTGGGGAACGGAGCAACAAGGCAGGAAGCGCAGGCTCCATTTATCCGACAGGCCATTATTAAATCCTTCAGTCCGCTGATTGCGAACATTTCCGTGATGGGATTGGTTGCTCTTCCCGGCACAATGATCGGACAAATTCTGGGAGGAAGCAGTCCGAATGTTGCCATCAAGTATCAGATGATGATTATGGTGATTACTTTTACGGCATCTATGCTGTCGCTGATGATTACTATTTCATTGGCTTCACGCCGATCTTTTGACGCATATGGGAAATTATTAGAGGTAACCAAAGAACCCCGAAAATGACAATTACCGATCAGATATTCCGTAAAGTGGCTGAAACTTCTATTCCGCATTTTTTTATAACAGTGGAGTTTTCGGCATCCGGCACTGAAATGCCGGAACATATCGAATCGTTCCTGCGGGAAAAGCACAAAGCAATTCTTCGTGGAGCCAGCGGGCGTAAATTTATCTATAAAGAAGGAGAGTGGCGGCTTATTTTCACTTTCTTTCCTACCGACAGGGTGGTAGACGAGCGGTATGCGCTGAAAAACAAAGTACAGATGAAAAGCGAAAGATAGACGCTAAGACAACGGGTTATCTTTGCTTTTAGCTCCGGTTGTGAGCACATTGATTACTTGCCTTTCAACATTCCCCATAAGCAGCGAAGCTGCACGAATTGTTCTCCGGGTTGCACATACCCGCCTTCAAACATCTTTTCCGACACTTTAAATTTGGAAAGATGATGGCGTATGTACGTCTCTACAGCCGGGGATTGTTTTTTGACGAATGACATCAAATCGACCTTTCCATCTTCACGAATGAGAACATGGGCTTTGATGGTACGAAAGCCGTACTCTTTGCAGTGTTTGGTTTCTGCTTTATCAATCCAGAAGATAGCAGTAGCTTTGACCGTATCTGCCGTGCAATCTTCGGCATTGTCAATTTCTGTAGACTCGGTTACAGCCGTTTCCGTATTATCACTCTTTTTGAGTTGACAGAAGGTCGTCACAACTATCAGCAACAGTAGAGTCAGAATTGTTTTCATCGTATTTATTATTTAGTGGAAGTAAAAATACAGATTTTCAATAAATAACGGAAGTTTTACGCAGAATTTTATAATTAGTTTTTATTCCGGCATTGATTTTTATCCATATTTGTCCGATGAAAACAGGCAAAAGGCAAAAAGAATATACACTCTCTTTGCCTTTTGCCTATTGATAAAACTGAAAAATGAAATCAATTGTTTAATCTGAAACTGATGTAGATATAGTTAGGGTTTAGCGGAAGTCTTTCAGTTCTTCCTGTAATTTCTGGCGCGTGAAGAAGATACGGCTCTTTACAGTGCCCAACGGAAGATTCAGTTTTTCTGCAATTTCGCGGTATTTGAATCCGGAAACGTGCATGGCGAACGGAATTCTGTATTCTTTCGGAAGAGCATTGACTACGCGGTGCATCTCTTTCAGGTCGTATGTCTTTTCCGTACTTTCAAACCCTGCGTCTTGCGGTAAATTAAGATGGTAGAGATTGTCTGTATGGTCAATAAATGTCTGGTCACGAACTACCTTGCGATAGTTATTGATAAAGATATTGCGCATGATGGTATACATCCATCCTTTGAAATTTGTATCAGGTGTATATTTTTCTTCGTTATCTAATGCTTTTAATGAGGTTTCCTGCAGCAAATCGTTCGCTTCTTCGCGGTCTGTTGTCAGTTTGTATGCGAAACGTAGTAGTTCTTCCTGAACGCCTACCAAGTCTTTTCTGAAGCTTAAACTTTTCATATGTGTTGTTTTTAAAATGTGAGTATTCGTTGTTAAAATTTTGATGTTGCAAGTTTAAGGTATTTTGTCGATCCCGCTGGGGGAGAATCCGACGGAATTTAGGGGAATTTCTATCATCGGATAGTTTTTAGGTCTTATTTGATAGTTTTCGGGTGGTATTTGATATCTTTTTACGGTGGTCTCAAGAAAACGGATAACGATAAATTCTCTAAAAAACGACCGTTTAGTATGATTATTCCTTTTTTATTTATTATATTTGCAACCAAATTTTCTACCAAATAATGAAAATTAAGCAAATAGTAAGCGCCCTTGAACGATTCGCGCCTCTGCCATTGCAAGACGGCTTTGATAATGCCGGCCTGCAAATCGGATTGACAGAAGCGGAAGCAACAGGGGCTTTGTTGTGTCTTGACGTTACTGAAGCCGTGTTGGATGAAGCGATCGCGTTGGGTTACAATCTCATTATATCTCATCATCCGCTGATTTTTAAAGGGTCTAAATCCATTACGGGCAAGGATTATGTGGAACGCTGTATATTGAAAGCAATAAAGAATGATATTGTGATCTATTCGGCGCATACCAATCTGGATAATGCACAAGGTGGAGTCAATTATAAGATAGCCGAAAAAATCGGATTGAAGAATTTGAAAGTGCTTGAGCCGAAAGAGAATAACTTGGTTAAGTTGGTGACGTTTGTCCCTTACGCACAAGCTGACGCGGTACGCGAAGCACTGTTTGCTGCCGGATGCGGAAATATAGGCGACTATGATTCATGCAGTTATAATCTGAAAGGAGAGGGAACTTTCCGGGCAAAAGAGGGAACGCATCCTTTCTGTGGAATAATTGGAGAACTGCACCACGAAGAGGAGGTGAGGATTGAAACGATTCTTCCTTCCTTTAAAAAGGCGGAAACCATCAAGGCTTTATTGGCTGCCCATCCATATGAGGAACCGGCATTCGACATTTATCCGTTATTGAACGACTGGCTGCAGGCGGGATCGGGAATTGTCGGTGAATTGGATGAATCGGAGACAGAGCTCGAATTTTTGAAACGCATCAAAAAGACATTCGAAGTGGGATGTTTGCGTCACAACAAGCTGAAGGGAAGAGAGATACAGAGAGTGGCATTGTGCGGCGGTGCAGGTGCATTTTTGCTTCCACAGGCAATCCGGTCGGGAGCGGATGTTTTTATTACCGGCGAAATTAAATATCATGATTATTTCGGTCATGAAGAAGATATTCTGATGGCAGAGATTGGTCATTACGAAAGCGAACAATATACAAAAGAAATTTTTTATTCCATAATCCGGGATTTATTTCCTAATTTTGCACTCCAATTGAGTAAAATAAATACGAATCCCATAAAATATTTATAAGTAAAATGGCTAGAGAAGCAAAAAAAGATCCGAATGAGTTGACGGTAGAACAGAAACTGAAGACACTGTTCCAACTGCAAACGATGTTGTCTAAGATTGATGAAATCAAGACATTGAGAGGTGAACTTCCGTTGGAAGTGCAAGACCTTGAAGATGAAATTGCCGGTTTGAGTACCCGTATCGACAAGATCAAAGCTGAAGTGGATGAACTGAAATCTGCTATTGCCGGCAAGAGAGTAGAAATTGAAACAGCAAAGGCTTCAGTAGAAAAATATAAGTCACAACAAGACAATGTTCGCAACAACCGTGAATATGACTTCTTGACGAAGGAAATCGAATTCCAGACATTGGAGATCGAACTTTGCGAAAAGAGAATCAAAGAATATTCTGCTGATAAAGAAGAAAAAGAGGCTGAAGTGACCAAGAACGATCAGATTCTTAACGAAAGAATGAAAGACCTGGAGCAGAAAAAGAGCGAACTGGATGAAATTATCTCTGAAACCAAACAGGAAGAAGAGAAATTGAGAGACAAAGCTAAAGACTTGGAAACTAAGATTGAACCACGTCTGTTGCAGTCTTTCAAACGTATCCGAAAGAACTCTCGTAACGGATTGGGTATTGTGTATGTACAACGTGACGCATGTGGTGGTTGCTTTAACAAGATTCCGCCCCAGAGACAGCTGGATATCCGCTCTCGTAAGAAAGTAATCGTTTGCGAATACTGCGGACGTATTATGATTGACCCGGAATTGGCTGGTGTACAAATCGAACACAAGGTGGAAGAAGCTCCGGCAACTACTACCAAAAGAGCTATCAGAAGAAAAACTGCTGAATAAAGAAAGCAGTGAAGTAGTAAGTAAAGTTACTATTTTGAGATATAAAGTAAGCCCTGCAGCAATGCGGGGCTTTTTTGTTTTAGTGAGTGCCCGTATAAAGGGAAATCGAATACTTCAAAATAATATTGCGTCGCGTGGGAGTTTTACTCCAATTTTACTCCGGTAAACAAACTTACCCTTTAGTTGTTATCTTTTCATTTCATAAAAACCTGAACTGATATGAGTATACGAGTGTGGGGCACATCGCTCCTTATGTTTCTTTCAACTGTAACTGCGGTTGGACAGACTGCAAACCGTTATTTGAAAGCTCCGCTCCCTAACGATTGGGAAGAGAGCGGGGAAGTGTTTCAACAGATACTTCCGGTGGATGACCATTGGTGGAAGTCATTCCAAGACGCCAAACTGGACTCTTTGATAGCTCTGGCAGTAGATCGTAATTATTCCGTTGCGATGGCAATCAACCGTATAGCCGCTGCCCGTGCCAATCTTTGGATAGAACGTAGTAATTTCTTTCCTTCCATCGGACTGAATGCAGGGTGGACCCGTCAGGAAACAAGTGGAAATACCAGTTCGCTGCCTCAAACAACGGATCATTATTATGATGCTTCGCTAAGTATGAGTTGGGAGCTGGATATCTTTGGCAGTATCCGCAAGCGGGTAAAAGCACAGAAAGAGAATTTTGCCGCCAGTAAGGAAGAGTACACAGGTGTTATGGTTTCGTTGGCTGCGGAGGTAGCCTCGGCCTATATCAATCTAAGGGAATTGCAACAAGAACTTGAGGTGGTGAAGAAAAACAGTGCTTCGCAGGAGGAAGTTTTGAAAATCACGGAAGTACGCTATAATACCGGACTTGTTGCCAAGCTCGATGTGGCACAGGCTAAGTCTGTGTTGTATAATACGAAAGCCTCCATTCCTCAACTGGAAGCGGGTATCAATCAGTATATAACGACATTGGCCGTTTTATTGGGAATGTATCCGCAGGATATTCGTCCGGTTCTCGAATCCGGCGGAACACTGCCCGATTACATGGAACCGATCGGAGTGGGGCTACCTGTCGATTTGTTATTGAGACGGCCTGATGTACGAGGTGCGGAATTGAGCGTGAATGCACAAGCGGCATTGCTGGGAGCCTCAAAAGCGGATTGGTTGCCGAAAGTTTTCTTGAAAGGATCATTTGGGTATGCCGCCCGTGATTTGAAGGATCTCACCAAAAGTAAAAGTATGACTTATGAAATCGCTCCGTCATTGAGCTGGACTATTTTCAACGGAGGACAGTTGGTGAACGCAACCCAACTGGCAAAAGCGCAACTGGATGAAGCGATCAATCAGTTTAACCAGACGGTTTTGACTGCCGTACAGGAGACTGACAACGCTATGAATGGCTACCGGAATTCAATCAAACAGATTGTCGCCCTGCGGGAAGTGCGTAATCAAGGGATTGAGACATTGAAACTTTCACTGGAACTGTACAAGCAGGGGCTCTCGCCTTTCCAAAACGTACTCGATGCGCAACGTTCTCTGTTATCTTACGAGAATCAGCTGGTACAGGCACAAGGGAGTTCACTTTTGCAACTGATAGCCCTTTACAAGGCTTTGGGAGGCGGTTGGAGAGAATAAAAAAATCAATCAAAAAATATATAACCTAACAGATATGAAAAAACTGATGTATATCTTTCTTGCACTGCCTATATTGACAGGTTGCAAGGAGAAGAAAAGTACAGGAGCGATGGGAGGTATGCCCACTCCGGAAATTAGCGTGACCAAACCCATAGTGGAGGATATTACTTTGACGAAAGATTACCCGGGTTATCTGACAACTGAAAAAACGGTGAATCTTGTGGCCCGAGTGAACGGAACCTTGCAGTCTACCTCGTATGTCCCTGGCGGACGAGTGAAACAGGGACAACTGCTGTTTGTCATTGACCTACTTTGTATAAAGACAAGGTGGAGCAGGCAGAAGCAGAACTGAAAACCGCCCAGGCTCAACTGGAATATGCCCGTAATAATTATAGCCGTATGAAAGAGGCTGTAAAGAGTGATGCTGTCAGTCAGATACAGGTGCTTCAGGCTGAATCGTCTGTGGCAGAAGGGGTTGCAGCTGTCAGCAATGCGGAAGCTGCTTTGAGCACCGCCCGTACAAACTTGGGATATTGTTATGTTCGTGCGCCGTTTGATGGCACTATCAGTAAGGCGACGGTGGATGTAGGAAGTTATGTCGGCGGCTCGTTGCAGCCGGTTACATTGGCTACTATTTATAAGGATAATCAGATGTATGCTTACTTCAATGTAGCTGATAATCAATGGTTGACGATGGCTATGGATAACCAGCAATTACCTGCCAATCTTCCGCAGAAAATAATGGTTCAACTGGGAAAGGAGGGAACTGAAACTTATCCGGCTGCCCTCGACTATCTTTCACCCAATGTAGATTTGAATACAGGAACGCTGACGGTTCGTGCCAATTTTGATAATCCGAAAGGGATATTGAAGAGTGGGTTGTATGTAAGCATTACTTTACCTTATGGAGAAGCTAAAAATGCGGTGCTGGTGAAAGAAGGTTCTATCGGGACCGATCAGTTGGGCAAATATTTATATGTTGTAAATGATTCGAATATAGTTCATTACCGGCATATTGAAATAGGGCAGTTGGTCGACGGCACTTTACGGCAGATAGTGGGAGGACTTTCTCCGCAAGAACAGTATGTCACAGAGGCTTTGATGAAAGTCAGAGACGGAATGAAGATAAAGCCTCTTCCTGATTCTCTTCCTAAGAGAGAAAAGTAAAGTCTCTTTGCTAACTGATTGACTAACAACTGAAATCAATAAAGGTGATGTACTTAAAACCGATTAATTAACAAAAGTAACTTTCTTGCTCCTTCTCTTTGGGAGAAGGCTGTGGAGAGGCTGCTTTTAAACCTATATATTATGTTTTCTAAGTTTTTTATCAACCGACCGATATTTGCTACTGTCCTTGCCCTGCTTATTGTAGTAGCCGGTCTGGTCACACTCAATATATTGCCTGTGGCGCAATTTCCGGAGATCACGCCGCCAACAGTGCAGGTCTCTGCCGTTTATCCCGGGGCAAATGCTGAAACTGTTGCCCAAACAGTGGGTATTCCTATCGAACAGCAGGTGAATGGTGTAGATGGTATGCTTTATATGTCTTCCAATTCTTCCTCTTCGGGAGCGTATTCTCTGACCATTACATTCGCTGTCGGTACGGACATCGATATGGCAACTGTGCAGGTACAAAACAGGGTAAGTATCGCGCAGTCATCACTGCCGGAACCGGTAGTTGTGCAAGGAGTCACTGTGCAGAAACAGTCTTCAAACATTGTGATGTTCCTGACAATGACTTCGCAGGATTCTGTATACAATAGCCTGTATCTGACTAATTATGCCAAACTGAATTTAGTAGACCAGCTGACACGTGTGCCCGGAGTGGGTGCTGTGAATGTTATGGGAGCGGGGGACTATTCGATGCGCATCTGGCTCGATCCGGAGGCTATGCGTATACGGAATATTTCACCGCAACAGGTTTATCAGTCTATCCAGTCGCAGAATGTGGAAGTATCTGCCGGATATATCGGTCAACCTATCGGGCAGGATAATAATAATGCTTTTCAGTATACATTGAATGTCCAGGGACGATTGAAATCTCCAGAACAGTTCGGCGATATTATTATCCGCCGCGAACAGAACGGAGCGATGCTTCGCCTGAAGGATATTGCACGCATCGATTTGGGTTCTGCGTCATATAGCGTAGTGTCACGATTGAATGGAAAACCTACGGCTGCCATTGCTATTTACCAGCAACCGGGTTCCAATTCGCTGGATGTCTCCAAAGGAGTGAAGGCTAAAATGGAGGAATTGGCGGCAAGTTTTCCGAAAGGAGTTTCGTATAATGTCACTTTGGATACGACCGATGTGATCCATGCTTCTATTGATGAAGTGATGGTCACATTCTTTGAAACGACTTTGCTGGTGATTCTCGTTATTTTCCTGTTCTTGCAGAATTGGAGGGCTGTGATTATTCCTTGTATTACCATCCGGTATCGTTGATTGGTACATTTGCTGTGATGGCGGCATTTGGTTTCTCTATCAACACACTGACGTTGTTCGGGCTGATTCTGGCAGTTGCCATTGTGGTGGATGACGCGATAGTGGTGGTGGAGAATGCTTCGAGGTTACTGGAAACCGGGCAGTACTCCCCCCGCGAAGCGGTGACGAAAGCGATGGGAGAGATTACAGGTCCGATTGTCGGGGTAGTGCTTGTATTGCTGGCTGTGTTTATTCCAACGATGATGATTAGTGGAATTTCGGGGCAGTTGTATAAGCAGTTTGCATTGACTATTGCTGCTTCTACTGTGTTGAGCGGTTTTAATTCGTTGACATTGACTCCTGCGCTCTGTGCGTTGTTTCTTGAAAAGAGCAAACCTTCTAACTTCTTTATATACAAAGGTTTCAATAAGGCTTATGACAAGACACAAGGAGTGTATGACAAGATTGTCAAATGGTTACTTCAACGTCCCGGAATGGCTCTTGTTTCCTACGGTGCCTTGACTGTTATTGCTGTATTGCTCTTTATGCATTGGCCGTCTACTTTCATTCCGGACGAGGATGACGGATATTTTATTGCTGTTGTTCAACTTCCGCCTGCAGCCAGCCTTGAACGTACGCAGGCAGTGGGAGATAAGGTTAATGCAATTCTGGATTCTTATCCTGAAGTGAAGAATTATATTGGCATTTCCGGCTTCTCGATAATGGGTGGCGGCGAGCAGAGCAACTCGGCAACTTATTTTGTGGTACTGAAAAACTGGGATGAAAGGAAAGGGAAGGAGCATACGGCTGCTGCCGTAGTCAACCGTTTTAATGGTGAAGCGTATATGACTATTCAGGCTGCGGAAGTATTTGCGATGGTTCCTCCGGCTATTCCGGGACTGGGTGCTTCCGGCGGTTTGCAACTTCAGTTGGAAGACCGGCGTAACCTGGGACCGACGGAAATGCAACAAGCTATCAATGCGTTGCTTGCTTCTTATCATTCTAAGCCAGCTTTAGGATCTGTGTCCAGTCAGTATCAGGCAAATGTTCCGCAGTATTTCTTGAATATTGATCGTGATAAAGTGCAGTTTATGGGGATTGCCTTGAATGATGTTTTCTCTACATTGGGCTATTATATGGGAGCGGCTTATGTGAATGACTTTGTTGAATTCGGCCGTATCTATCAGGTAAAGATTGAGGCACGGGATCAGGCACAGCGCGTGATTGATGATGTCTTGAAACTAAGTGTGCCGAATGCGGCAGGAGAGATGGTACCTTTTTCTTCTTTCACCAAAGTGGAGGAACAGTTAGGACAGGATCAAATAAACCGTTATAATATGTACTCGACTGCTTCTCTGACTTGTAATGTTGCTCCGGGAAGTAGCACCGGGCAGGCCATACAGGAAGTGGAAGCATTATTTAAGGAACAGCTGGGAGATGAGTTTGGATATGAATGGACTTCTGTGGCTTATCAGGAAACACAGGCAGGAAATACAACTACCATTGTACTCGTGATGGCTCTAATTGTTGCTTTCCTGGTACTTGCTGCACAGTATGAGAGTTGGACCAGCCCGGTGGCAGCCGTTATCGGATTGCCGGTCGCATTATTGGGTGCTATGATTGGCTGTCTGATTATGGGAACTCCGGTCAGTATTTATACGCAAATCGGTATCATTCTGCTCATTGCGCTTTCGGCAAAGAATGGTATTTTGATTGTGGAATTTGCCCGTGATTTCCGTGCCGAAGGTAATTCGATTCGGGAAGCTGCTTTTGAAGCGGGACATGTCCGCTTGCGTCCGATCCTGATGACATCTTTTGCTTTTGTACTAGGAGTGATGCCGTTGTTGTTCGCCACCGGTGCAGGTGCACAAAGTCGTATAGCATTGGGGGCCGCTGTTGTGTTCGGTATGGCTATGAATACTTTATTGGCTACCATTTATATTCCTAATTTTTACGAATTGATGCAGAAATTGCAAGAGCGGTTCAGTAAAAAGAAAGCAGATGATGGTGACGGAAGAGATGCTGTAACGCAGAAGTAAAAAGCTGTTTGAAGACTGTCTGAAAGGGTAGTTGGTATAGTGACGCTATCTGTTCGGGATAGCGTCACCATAGTAGGCAAATAGCGTCACTATCCCCTCAGGATAGTGACGCTATTTTATTCTTGTCGGCAAGGCTGTTTTTTAAAGGCGAATACAGCAGATTATTTTATAAAGAATGGTAATCAGGAATATCCTGAAGGAACGTATAACTCTGATGTTCATAATCCATGCAGCAGCAATAATGTTGCATTCCGTTGCTGACAATCAGGTAATCTACTTTCAGTACCATATTATACCGGGTGATCTGGTCGAAAACGGCCTGTGTTATTTCAATGTGTGGTGCTTTATATTCTACAATCATCCGGGCTGATAAATCCCTCCGGTAAAGTACTGTATCGCATCGTTTGGTAGTACCGTTCAACTTCACCATTACTTCATTGGCAAGAAGGGTAGTCGGATATCCTTTGTGTGCAATAAGAAAGTGAACAAAGTGTTGCCGTACCCATTCTTCAGGGGTAAGGGCGACATATCGTTTACGAATAACGTCGAAAATTACATTTTTTCCGTTTCGTACGTTTATTTTAGTGTCGAATACTGGTAGGTTTAACGATAACATTTATTATTTTTGTAAGTTAAATAATGGTTCCCATTATTGGGAGCACAAATTTAATAGATAATTATGAAAACAAAAGAAGAAATCGTAGCTAATTGGCTGCCGCGTTACACAAAACGTAACCTGGAGGATTTTGGAGAGTATATTCTGTTGACTAACTTCAACAAGTACGTTGAGATTTTCGCAAATCAGTTTAATGTTCCTATTTTAGGAAGGGACGCAAATATGATTTCTGCTTCTGCCGAAGGTATCACAATGATTAACTTCGGTATGGGAAGTCCCAACGCTGCTATCATCATGGACTTGCTGGGTGCTATTCGCCCCAAAGCATGTTTATTCCTCGGAAAATGTGGTGGTATCGACAAGAAAAACCAGCTTGGTGACTTGATTCTTCCTATTGCGGCTATCCGTGGGGAGGGAACTTCCAATGATTATTTTCCTCCCGAGGTTCCTGCGTTGCCTGCATTTATGTTGCAGCGTGCCGTTTCTTCATCCATTCGTGACAAAGGCCGCGACTATTGGACCGGTACTGTATATACCACTAACCGTCGTATTTGGGAACATGATGATGCGTTCAAAGAATATCTGACAAAGACACGGGCTATGGCAGTCGATATGGAAACTGCAACTCTGTTTAGTTGTGGCTTTGCCAATCATATTCCTACCGGTGCGTTATTATTGGTATCCGATCAGCCAATGACTCCCGATGGAGTGAAAACGGATAAAAGCGATAATTTGGTGACCAGAAATTATGTAGAAGAGCATGTTGAAATTGGCATTGCTTCTCTGCGTATGATTATTGATGAAAAGAAAACTGTTAAACACTTGAAATTCGACTGGTAATCCGGTCTTTCTGAAAAAATATATATGGCAAAACAAGAATTGACCTGTGATGACATCCTCAAGGAATTGAGAGCAAAGCAGTATCGCCCTGTCTATTACCTGATGGGAGAAGAGTCGTATTATATCGACTTGATTGCAGATTACATAACGGATAATGTGTTGAGTGAAACGGAAAAAGAATTCAACCTGACTGTTGTGTATGGTGCTGACGTGGATGTGGCAACGATTATAAATGCCGCAAAGCGTTATCCCATGATGTCAGAACATCAAGTAGTAGTCGTTAAGGAAGCACAGGCCGTGCGTAATATGGAGGAGTTGTCATATTATCTTCAAAAGCCTTTACTTTCCACTATCTTAGTGATATGCCATAAGCATGGAACTTTGGATCGTAGAAAGAAGTTAGCTGCCGAGGTGGAAAAAACGGGTGTATTGTTTGAGTCTAAAAAAATCAAAGATGCGCAACTTCCCGGTTTTATCGCTTCATATATGAAACGAAAAGGGGTTGATATGGAACCGAAGGCAACTTCTATGCTTGCTGATTTTGTAGGCTCGGATTTAAGTCGTCTGACCGGAGAACTTGAAAAGCTGATTATCACTTTACCTGCCGGACAAAAACGTGTTACTCCTGAACAGATAGAAAAGAATATCGGCATAAGCAAAGACTATAATAACTTTGAATTGCGCAGTGCTTTAGTGGAAAAGGATATATTGAAAGCGAACAAAATAATAAAATATTTTGAGGAAAATCCGAAAACAAATCCAATCCAAATGACGCTGTCTCTATTATTTAGCTTTTACTCCAACTTGATGTTGACTTATTATGCGCCGGATAAATCAGAGCAAGGAATTGCAAACATGCTAGGATTAAGAACTCCATGGCAGGCTCGGGATTATATGGCGGCAATGAGAAAATATAGTGGAGTAAAGACGATGCAAATTATTGGAGAAATACGATATGCTGATGCAAAATCTAAAGGAGTCCAAAACAGTTCTATGACAGATGGAGATATTCTTCGCGAGCTGGTGTTTAAAATTTTGCATTAACTCGAATTAAGAATTACATATATCATCAGACATATACTTTTACCATAGATAGAAATGGGGAGTATATGTCTTTTTTTATATTCCCGCAATTATACTTATCTCAAAAAGGCCTCTCACTATTTTCTGTGATTATTTTTACAAATAAAATTAGTTATTTCATCGTTTTATAGAGTTACTGTTTGGCTAATCACACAAACAGTTTTTTTAATTTTATATTGCCCTATCTTTTCAGAAAATACATTTTCATTAAATCTAAAGCTTGAATTTTTTAACGAGAAAAGTTTACTGATCCTTGAGTTTTATCAAAAAAGCATTTTAGATTTTGATGCTACCATTTTATAGTGAGAATGGAGATTTTCTCTTTTTCTAAAGCTGCCCATTAATGTCATTTTGATAGTTCAGACTATATTGGATTGTTACAGCATGATTTTTTTCTAGTTTAATAGAAATATAGATTCACTTTATTGGGATTAAATTCTTGTATATCATTTATTTATGCGAAAAATAAGCCTTCTAGAATCGAAAAAAAATAAATATCTGGAGATTGGTACAGAAATATCGCAAGGATTTGCTTTTTAGAGAAAATTGTAAAGGATGATTAGACAAAAATAGTAATATACATTGGTAAAGTATGGGTTGATTCCTTCCTTTTATTGCTTTTGCAACTATCGATATTTACTTTTGTACATTTAGCATGTTACCAATGTGTAATACAGGAATGTGAATTCAATACAAATGTAATCCAAAAGGATTATTCACAATAGTGTATTTGTGCGTTTACAATATTAATATTATATATACAAATGTAGTTGTATGACAATTAACAAATAAGAAATGTCCGCTTATTTTGTTGTAATTCAGTATGATATGTATTATTACATCAATTTATACTAGTTAAAAGCTTCTTTTAGGTGGTGTTGTAATTCAGTATGATATGTATTATTACATCAATTTATACTAGTTAAAAGCTTCTTTTAGGTGGTGTGTATATTTGTGA
>NZ_QTMZ01000035.1:0-58790 GCF_003602935.1 Bacteroides sp. AM54-2NS | reverse complement strand
TAAAAAAAGGAGCAACGCCTTGCTCCAACCTTTGTTAACCTTAAATCTAATACTATGAAAAACACATTGCAAAGATACGGACTCTTGGGAAATTAGCAAATAATCCAAGAAAAAAAGTATGTTTTATAACATTGATTAAGAATTTGTATTCTCGAATCTATTTTTATTAAGAGATTTGACCGATCACAGACAAGAGTAAAGCTCCATTATCGTACTATTTCTTTTAGTAGCCTTAATGAGTGGCAACATACCACGCTGTTTCGTTCTTTTTCAAAGCAGCTGCACTAGTGCTTGGATCAGAAATAGTGATACCGGAGAAAGTATTGATTTTTTTTCGTTCTCCATAATAGGAGGATATTGCTGTAAAATAATACTCCGTATTCCTTTTATATGGAACTGTGCGTTTCAGTTGTTCGTTGAATTGCTCCAATAAATCAGGATCGGAGCATAGCTTTGCAACATAATCACCACAATCAAAGAATATGGAAGGTTTATATCCGTCTAAACTCTGCAAAGAAGAAATTAATTCTTCGTTAAACGTATAACGTTGATTTATTTCTTTCATAATGGCCGCCAGATTATCCACTTCCGAGCAATCTGTGACACTGATTGTTCCGCAGGGAGTGACATAATTTGAATAAAAAGAATAAAAAACATCACAAATCTTTTCATAATCTATGTTTCCGATTAAGTACTGGCCGATCTTGTCGTATGGCATGCCATAAGCCATGATTTCACTTGTGGATGCTATCAGGTGACTTGTTACGTTTTTAAGGTCATAAGCAACCTCTACTGTCGACATATAGCAGTCGTCGAAAAGGATATACTCCATTTTCAATCCTGCGCTCGATATTCCTTCGGCAAGTGTAGTAATATCTGTCTGATACTTGGATTCTCTGCCTCCGAAGAGACGTGTCATAGGTGTATTCCCATATTCCCAATGTTTTTTAACTGTTTGCAGGCTACTGCGTGATTGCGTTCTTGATACGGGGATCCATCCCATCCCGTGGCATCCGATAATCATTGCATATCGTTTGGCGGGAGAGTAGGTCTGTACATCATTCAGGATAGAAGTGATACCCTCGGCCGTTGTATAGCTGGGAGTCGGATAATTATAGCTTTTTAAAGCCTTCTGCACAGCTGCGCCTTTTTCGTAAGAAAGCTCATAGAGAGTGGCTTTTGTAGCCGTTGTGCACATAAATACGAGAACCCGCTCGTTTTTCAATATATTCTGTCCGATAATACTTTTCAGATCAGCAATATTTTGATAGAAAAAGGAAGTCAGGTCAGTCGACCAAGGCAGATACATAAATACAGTTTGTTCATTATCCGAACGAACCACCGGGTCGGTAGGATCAGGATCTGTCGGATCAGTGTTGTCCGTCTGCCTTGTGTTGGGAGATGTAGAAACCGGATCTTCTTTCTCACACGAAATCATGCCGAAAGAAAGAAATAATACGAAGAGGATTGATTTCATCAGACGATAATATTGTTGCATTGTTTCCATTATTCTACTAAGGATTAAATTTTCTTTTTATATATAACGTAAAAAGAGAACTTTTTGATTTGCTTTACCGGGACATAATTGATACATCTCTCTTTGCAAAGTTACTGAAAAATAGCGTAATTCCAATACCGTCATTCATAAGAAAGAACAGCTGTCCGGGAAATGGTAACTTAGGAAGTTAAAGAGGAGAGTTGACGTATGGACATAAAAAAAGGAGCAACGCCTTGCTCCAACCTTTGTTAACCTTAAATCTAATACTATGAAAAACACATTGCAAAGATACGGACTCTTGGGAAATTAGCAAATAATCCAAGCAAAAAAGTATGTTTCATAACATAGATTAAGAATTGGATATTTCAATTCAAATTTTATTAAGACTTTTTTGTTGCTTTATCGTCCTCCAATCCTTTTAGATTTCATTTCTAGTTAGGTACTCTGAAATCATTCGGAGAGCAACCGGTAACTTTCTTGAATAGCCGGCTGAAATACTGCGGATTCTGGAAACCCAGTTCTCGTGTTATCTGATTAACTGTTTTATCAGTATTCAGCAACCAGTCTTTGGCAATCTCGAAACGTTTGAACTCGATGTATTCTTTAAAAGATTTCCCCGTTTCGTGCTTCAGCAAGTCGTTGAAATATTCAGGAGATAAATGAAGCACGTTAGCGCAATACTCATTTGAAAGCACATCGACACCCGGTACCGGCTTCGTTTCGAAATGGTTATTTATGATTTTATCAAATTGCTTGATAATCTTTTTATTCACTTCGTTACGTGTAATGAATTGGCGTTCGTAGAAACGTACACAGTAATCCAGCAATAGCTCTATATATTTGGAAACTATTTTTTTGCTGTGGCGATCAATACAACGTTCGAGTTCCTGGTTGATTCTGTCCATAAATTCCAGAATGATCTGTTTCTCGCGCAATGATATATGCAGTGCCTCTTCAGGCTGATAAGAGAAGAAAGTATAGTTATCTATATTAAGCCCGAGCGGAGTACCACAAATCAGATCGGGATGAAAAGCCAATATCCATCCTTTGGAAGGAAATCTTTTATTCTTTTCTTTCATGCTGATAGACTCTCCGGGAGTCAGGCAGATCAAAGTACCGTCCGAGAAATCATAATACTGGTGACCATACACATAGGCCTCACATTTACACTCACTCAATAGAATCGTATAAAAGTCGAACTTGATGTCCGTATGAGGCGACAAGTCAGCCTTTGAGAGATCAATGACACTCACTAGTGGATGTAGTGTTTTGCTTCCCAGACAACAATTGCATTGATGCACGGTTCCTATTTTGAGTACTTTATCTCCCATGATGTTGAGACTCCTGTAGCTAAAAAATGCTTAGTTTCTTTGTTTATATTCGTTCGGGGTGCAACCGACATGCTTTTTAAACAATCGGCTGAAGTGTTGTGGATATTGAAATCCCAGTTCATAAGCCACCTGGCTGACAGTTTGAACACCTTCCAGTATTCTTTCTTTTGCCAGTTCGATAATCCGGCACTGGATATATTCCTGTGCAGTTTTTCCTGTTTCCTTCTTTATCAAGTCTCCGAAATAATTAGGAGAGAGACATGCCTTGTCTGCAAAATATTTCACGGATGGCAGTCCTTCGGTTATTGCCACCTGATTCTGGAAGTATTCGTCCAGCAATTGCTCGAATTTTACGATAATATCTTTGTTCGCCTGATTACGTGTAATAAACTGCCGTTCGTAGAAACGCATACAGTAATCCAGCAGCAGTTCGATGTTTCGCACGATGAGTTGCTTGCTGTGTTTGTCGATAGGGTGTTCCAGCTCGATCCTGATTTTATGTATGCAATCAGTTACGATTTCTCTTTCCTGGTCTGAAAGATGCAATGCTTCATTTACCTCGTAAGAGAAAAAAGTATAGTTCTTGATATGCTGTCCTAATGAAGTTCCGCGGATTAAATCGGGATGAAACAAAACGCCGATTGACTTGGTGCGGGGAGCAGGCCTGTTGCGGTTGTCTATTCCGCTCACTTGTCCCGGTGCCATACAAACAACCGTTCCTTCCTGATAATCGTAATTCTTACGTCCATAAGTGAGGTCGCCACATTTTGCATCCTTCAGGAACAAGCAGTAGAATCCGATATTCATACGGATATATTCAACTGACCTGGTGGCTTTTGAGAAGTCGATTACATTCACCAAAGGGTGCAATGTTTCCAGTCCAAACAATTGGTCATACTGATCGACGGTTTCAATTTTTGTTATTTCATCCATATGCTTCTGTTATTAATCTGATACAAAGATAAAACATTTGAAGGTATCTTTTTAATTTCATTCAGCAAATCAGTAATATGGGTATAAGAATCAGTAATCTGTATACTACATAAACTTTCGGGCAGAAAAATAAATGGCAATGATTGCTGGAAGTAAGTGATGGAATTGATATATTTGTTCCGGAGAATATAAAAAACAGGTTTTATGAAAGCATTATTTATTGGAGGAACAGGTACGATTAGTACAGATGTAGTGGCATTGGCGCAACAAAAAGGGTGGGAGATTACTCTCCTAAATCGTGGTTCGAAAAAGATGCCGGAGGGAATTCACAGTATCATTGCGGATATTAATGATGAAGAAGCTGTGGCAAAAGCCATCGTGTCCGAACATTACGATGTGGTTGCGCAGTTCATCGGATATACGGCAGAAGACGTGAAGCGTGATATCCGCCTGTTCCAGAATAAAACGCGGCAATATATCTTTATCAGCAGTGCCTCTGCCTACCAAAAGCCATTGGCCGATTACCGCATAACCGAAAGCACCCCTTTGGTCAATCCCTATTGGCAGTATTCCCGTAACAAGATAGAAGCGGAAGAAGTGCTGATGGCAGCCTATCGCACAAACGGTTTCCCCGTTACAATCGTTCGTCCCAGCCATACCTACAACGGAACAAAACCTCCCGTATCTGTACATGGCGATAAGGGAAACTGGCAGATCCTAAAACGAATCCTTGAAGGTAAACCTGTTATTATCCCCGGCGACGGTTCTTCTTTGTGGACATTGACTCACTCTAAAGATTTTGCCAAAGGTTATGTAGGACTGATGGCGAACCCTCATGCCATTGGGAACGCTTTTCATATCACTATCGATGAAAGCATGACCTGGAATCAGATTTATCAAACCATTGCCGACGCGTTGGGTAAACCTCTGAATGCATTACACGTAGCCTCCGATTTCCTTGCCAAGCATAGCGATCATTATGATTTCAGAGGTGAACTGTTAGGAGATAAAGCAGCTACGGTAGTCTTTGATAACTCGAAGATAAAGCGGTTGGTTCCTGATTTTATATGCAATACTTCCATGGCAGACGGATTACGACAAGCCGTACACTATATGCTTTCCCATCCGGAATCACAAATACCCGATCCGGAATTTGATTCATGGTGTGATCGTATTGCCAACGCAATAAGTGCGGCAGATAAGGCCTTCGAGCTTTCCTAATTCTGTGCCGAACTTACTTAATTTAATTCCGGACTGTCTGATCTAATCTATAGGACTACTTGGTTTTATTTCAGACTTCCGGGGTTGTATATTGAAGTACCTTATTTAATAAGGCGCGTTTCGTCCTTGTTGTACTTCGATTCGTATTCCGAAATTACCATTTGCCGATTTCAGTTCGAATGCTCCCCGGAAATTATTTCTTTCCCAAGGCATAGCGCTGCGGTTAGCACCCGCCAGCCATCCTTATCATAATCTCCGTAGGTATTGATTCTCATTCCGTTTTTCAGTTTGAAAGACCCCATCTGTATAAACTGTGGAGAAGAGGACAATCCCCAACCATATCCGTAGCCAAAGCCAGAAAAACCAGAGAAAGAAGACGAAGAAAAAGAGTCAGTGAATCCTTGCGAATAAGTAACGTCTGTATTTAAACGAAAGAGCTGATTATAATCTTTCGTCATATTAGGCATCTCTAAATTAAACTTGGGAAGTTCGGGAGTCGCTACATTCATTAACCCCATATCCAGCAGAAAGCCACCAAACTCTTTAATATTGGTGGATGGAGCACGACGAATACTATCGGAAGGAATTTCCGACTGTGCGGATGCAAAACCGACCGATAATATCAGCGAAAGAAATAGAATCAGTTTTTTCATCTTCGTAAAGGTTGATTTACCACAAAGATAGAGATTTTCAACCTGACTATTCGCTTCCGTTATGTTTTCTTAGAAAAAAACTATCTTTTCAGTTATTTACGATTAGGCGATTTACAATGTACGATTGAGGTTACTATCCTCAATCATACGATCGTAAATCGTCTAATCAGTTAATTATTTTGATGCTTTCCATGTTTGGGCATATTCTTCCAACACACACTTGATGCTTTGCCCGATTTTCACATAATCGGCTTCATTCAGATTAGCTAGTGACACACGCACGCTCCATTTCGGTCCGGCAAAGCCACCGCCATTCAACAGCACGAGTGAAGTTTCGTTTGCCAGACGGAAAACCACATCCAGCGGATTGTATGTCTTTTGCAGATAAGCAACGAAGTCATCTCCGTAGAATTTCTTCGCCCATACCAGCATATCAATCTCCGAATAATATCCGGCACGCAGCGGATCCTCTACCAGTGTGAACCCCGTGTTATCCCACAACGCATGCAGGCGTCGATGAATAATTTCCTGCATCTTGGTTTTATAACTGTCTTCTTTATCCAGAAGCGAGAAGATGGCAAACAAACTCATTTGCATTTGTTGAGGCAGAGAAAGCCCTGCGGTATGATTCAGCGCAATCTGCCGGCTGTCAGCCACCATGCGGTCGATAAATTTCATCTTTTCCGGTTGCAGGCTAAGACTGGAATAACGTTTGTTCAATATTGATTTCTGCTCCTCCGACAGGCGGGCAATCATTTTGTCGTAGATGTTGTCTTCGTGTAAAGCAATCACTGCGGTTCTCCATCCCGTAGCTCCGAAATATTTGGAGAACGAATAAACGCAAAGCGTATTGTGTGGCAATTCTGCCATCAATGAACGGAAATGAGGGATAAACGTTCCATACACATCATCCGTAATAATCATCAGGTTCGGATTGTCATTCTTCACAATGTTGATGATACGTTCGGTAGTCTCCCTGCTAAGTGCGTAACTGGGCGGATTACTCGGATTGGTGATAAATAACGCTTTGATCCGCGGATCTTTCAACTTGTCTATATCTTCATCCTTATACTGCCAGGTGTGCAATCCGTCAGGAGTCATCTGGTCGGCGGAAATCTCGGTAACGTCAAACTGATAGCGTCGCAATTCCGGGATTTCTATATAAGGAGTGAACACGGGAATCATCAAAGCAATGGCATCTCCCTGATTCAACAGGAAATTCTCTTGCAAAGAATCGAACAGATAACACATGGCTGCCGTACCCCCTTCGGTGGCGAAAAGGTCAAAAGTCCCTTTCGGTGGACGGCGGTCACACATCTCTTGTGCCAAGTAATCCTGCACGATTAACTCTGTAAAATGTAAAATACGGTCGGGCACAGGATACTGGTCGCCGATGACCGATTCCGCCCATTCGTGAATCAGCGTATCCGGATCGGCAGCATGCTCCATCAACATATAATTGTAGCCCTCTTTCAGCAGATTAGCCCCCGGAGCTTTTTCATTCTCTTTTAGGAAAGCCTCGAAACGGGCGGCTATTCCAGCCTTTTGCGGAATACCTGCTATTCCTTCTTCCAGTGAAAACGCATGGCGACATTCGCAAAGTCCGAATTGTCCCAACAGAAAAAATGCTTCGCGTGGTTCGGTAGCAATCCAGTTCGGATTACCTCTTCCCGCATTCAGCATGGTATGTGCTATTTTCTTGATACTTTCATCTGCCATATCGATCAGTTTGTTTTTCAGCTCGAACGGGCTGATCGTTTCCATTTTCTTGGCATAACTTTTCGTAATGGCAGGGTTATTTGTTTTCTTTTCCATAATGATATTTATTTATATAGTTTTACATAAGTAACACGATGACGACTCCCCAGATAATCAGTAGCGTATTGCCGACTGCATACGTCACTGTATACCCTAATGCAGGTGTATCACTTTCCACTGCATCCTGAATCGCTCCCAGTGCCGCTGTTGTGGTACGTGCTCCTGCCGTGCATCCCAATGAAAGGGCAGGGTGGAATTTGAACAGGTATCTCGCCATCAGCAATCCTGCGAGAAGAGGGATGGCTGTTGCCAGTGCACCGACAATAAACAGACTGACTCCGACTTCCTTGAATCCGGCTATAAAACTGGGGCCTGCAGCAATGCCGACCACTGCGATAAACATATTCAGCCCTACATTATTCAATACCCATAAAGAGGGTTCGGGGATACCTCCGAAAGTAGGATGCTTGCTGCGTAACCAACCGAACAGAAGTCCGGCAATCAATGCGCCGCCACTGGTAGAAAGACTGATAGGAACACCTCCCAGATGGATAGCCAGTGCACCGAAAAGACCACCGAGCAAAATGCCCAGCCCGACGAAAATCATATCCGTCTGATTGGTCGGACGGTCAATGTAACCCATTTGTTTGGCAGCGTCTTCCACTTCATGTTTAAGACCGGTGAGCTCGAGAATATCTCCCGAATCCACAACTGTTTTGGATAATACCGGAACATTGATTCCGGCACGCTTGATGTTGCGGATACTGACTCCGTGCATAAATTTCTGTGCCCGGATTTTGGCTACCGTTTCGCCGGCAAACGTCCGGTGAGTCACCATTACGGGAAGAGTTTCCGCCGGAAAATCCAATAATTGTGCGTCGATCACTTCCGGACCGATCCAGTCTTCTTCTCCGATTACAAACTCACGGCGTCCGCTTAGTACTACTTCGTCGTTTTTGTGAAGAATCAGGTTCGGATTGACATCTTTCACCACTCCTCTTTGACGAATCCGCTCTACAAACAGCCGTTTATCATTCTTGCATAAATATGTTTCGAGTTCACTGACTTTCTTTCCTTTGCCGAACCATTCATTGGTGATTTTATAGGCACGGAATACCACCGGACGAAGAGCCGGGGAAAATCCGGGTTCATCAGCTTCCGATGTTCCCATTTGAGCCTCCAATTCTTTGCAGTCAGCTTTCACCTTATCCAGTCCGCCCAGCATTTTAGGGCCGAGAGAAGCCAGAATCCATGCAGAACCGGCTGTACCGAAGATATAAGTTACAGCGTAAGCTACCGGAATCGCATTGATGAATGTCGCTTTTTGCGCATCGCTGATTCCCAATTGGTTGATTGTATCGCTTGCCACGCCGATCACGGCGGATATGGTCTGTGAGCCTGCCAAAAGTCCGGCAGCTTCCCCTACATGGTATCCCATGATTTTGGCGAGTATCCATGGTGCCACCAGGCTGACAATACACATCAGTACAGCGAATCCCACCTGTGGCAGCCCATCCTTTTTTAATCCACGGAAAAACTGCGGACCTACCTTATAGCCGACGGCAAACAGGAAAAGCAGAAAGAACACAGCTTTCATCGGACCATCCACAGTGATATTCAGTTGCCCGACCAATACTCCGACCAGCAGAACACTGGTGACTGTCCCCAATGAAAATTTTCCTATTTTGAGTCTGCCCAGCCAGAATCCGGCAAAGAGCGTCAGGAAAATAGCAAGTTCAGGGTGTACCCTTAATTGATTAATAATCCATTCCATAATTAAGTTGTTGTTTTAGGTTATGCCATTTACAACAGTTATTGCGTGAAAAGAGTTTATAGTGTTTATGATAAATAGATATATAAATATCCGATGAACTTTAAATTTCTCTATTTCGCTTTTTTGTTATACTTTTGTTCTTTCAAAAATAAAACTAATCATATTCTGTATGAAATCAGACATAGAAATTGCTCGCAGCATTGAGCTGAAGAAGATTAAGCAAGTTGCCGAAGGTGTCGGAATTCCTCGCGAGGAAGTGGAGAATTATGGTCGCTACATCGCAAAGATCCCTGAACAACTGATTGATGAAGAGAAAGTGAAGAAAAGCAATCTCATCCTGGTCACTGCTATCACAGCAACCAAAGCGGGCATTGGCAAAACTACCGTATCTATCGGTCTTGCTTTGGGACTGAATAAAATTGGAAAGAATGCGATTGTTGCTCTTCGCGAACCGTCTCTCGGTCCTTGTTTCGGAATGAAGGGAGGAGCGGCCGGTGGAGGATATGCACAAGTGCTTCCGATGGATAAGATTAACCTTCATTTCACAGGGGATTTTCACGCCATTACCTCTGCCCATAACATGATTTCGGCTTTGCTCGACAATTATCTCTATCAGAACCAGGCAAAAGGTTTCGGATTGAAAGAAATTCTTTGGCGGAGAGTGCTTGATGTGAATGACCGTTCGTTGCGCAGCATCGTTGTCGGTCTTGGACCTAAATCCAACGGGATTACCCAGGAGTCTGGTTTCGATATTACTCCTGCTTCGGAAATTATGGCGATTCTTTGTCTTTCCAAAGATGTGAGTGATTTGCGTCGTCGTATCGAAAACATCCTGTTGGGCTTCACTTATGACGACCAGCCTTTTACCGTAAAAGATTTGGGAGTGGCAGGAGCCATCACCGTGCTATTGAAAGATGCCATCCATCCTAATCTGGTGCAGACTACCGAAGGAACCGCTGCTTTTGTACACGGCGGTCCGTTTGCTAATATCGCACATGGTTGTAACTCTATTCTGGCCACTAAATTGGCAATGTCTTTCGGCGATTATGTAATTACAGAAGCCGGATTCGGTGCCGATCTTGGTGCAGAGAAGTTCTACAATATCAAATGCCGCAAGAGTGGACTCCAACCGCGTCTCACGGTGATTGTCGCTACGGCACAAGGATTGAAGATGCACGGAGGTGTCAGTCTCGACCGTATCAAAGAACCGAATATGGAAGGACTGAAAGAAGGATTGCGTAATCTGGACAAACATGTCCGTAATCTTCGTTCATTCGGTCAGACGGTTATCGTAGCTTTCAATAAGTTTGCGTCCGATACCGATGAAGAAATGGAATTGCTGCGTGAGCATTGCGAACAGTTGGGAGTCGGTTTTGCCATCAACAATGCGTTCAGTGAAGGAGGAGAGGGGGCAGTAGACATGGCCCGCCTGGTGGTAGATACAATCGAAAATAATCCGTCCGAACCTTTGCGTTATACATATAAGGAAGAAGATAATATACAGCAGAAGATTGAAAAGGTGGCTACTAATATTTACGGAGCCAGTGTAATTACTTACAGCAGTATTGCACGCAACCGTATCAAACTGATCGAGAAAATGGGCATCACTCATTACCCGGTTTGTATTGCTAAAACACAGTATTCATTCTCTGCCGACCCTAAGATTTATGGTGCGGTGAACAACTTCGAGTTCCATATTAAAGATATTGTAATCAATAACGGAGCTGAAATGATTGTAGCCATTGCCGGAGAAATTCTTCGTATGCCGGGATTACCTAAAGAACCGCAAGCATTGCATATCGATATTGTGGATGGAGAAATAGAAGGATTGAGCTGATATACACTTAAAGAACACTTGTTCTGGCGCTATGCCGGTAAAATAAATCCCCGTCTTTCCCTATAAAATGAATGTGGAAAGACGGGGATGACTGTATATAGAGTCCAGTGTGCTTCTCTTTTCTCTTCATGCACACTGGACGGTTGAATTCGTACTTGTTGTGGGTGATATATGACATCATATATTTCTTTTATAGTAAGAAAAACGAAATTCCGAAAAGATGGTTCGAACGGGACCGTTAATAAATAAAAAAAAGGCCTGCTCCTTTCGTAAAGAGCAGACCTTAAATGGGAATTAAGCTAATAACAGTTTACAATTACTAGCTTTAAAATTGTGTTTTAGTAAGCGAAAAGAGGATATTTTTTCATTGTCTCATTGACGCGTGCACGTACTTGTGCAATAACTTCCTCATTTTCTACGTTAGACAATACAGTCTCGATCATTTCTGCAATTTCGAGCATCAAGTCTTCTTTTGCACCACGAGTTGTGATAGCAGGAGTACCCAAACGGATACCGGAAGTCTGGAAAGCCGAACGGCTGTCGAACGGAACCATGTTCTTGTTAACGGTAATATCAGCAGAAACCAATGCTTTTTCTGCCACTTTACCTGTCAGATCAGGATATTTGCTACGCAGGTCGACCAACATAGAGTGGTTGTCTGTACCACCGGAAACGATGGTAAAGCCGCGGTCGATCAAAGCCTGTGCAAGTACGGCAGCATTCTTCTGTACTTGTTTAGCATATTCCTTAAATTCAGGTTGCAGGATTTCACCGAAAGCAACTGCTTTAGCAGCAATTACATGTTCCAACGGTCCGCCTTGGATACCCGGGAAAACGGCAGAATCCAGTAATTGAGACATCATCTTGATCTCACCTTTCGGAGTTTTCTTACCCCATGGATTGGGGAAATCCTTACCCATCATGATGACACCACCACGAGGTCCGCGAAGTGTTTTATGTGTAGTAGAAGTGACGATATGTGCATATTTAACCGGATTTTCGAGCACTCCGGCAGCGATCAGACCAGCAGGATGAGCCATGTCGATCATCAGGATAGCGCCTACTTTGTCAGCGATTTCACGCATACGTTTGTAATCCCATTCACGAGAGTATGCAGAACCACCACCGATAATCATTTTTGGTTTCTCACGAAGAGCGACTTCTTCCATCTGGTCGTAATCAACGCGTCCTGTTTCCTGATTCAAGTTATATTCGCAAGGAGTATAGATGATACCGGAAGTGTTCACTAATGAACCGTGAGACAGGTGTCCGCCGTGTGCCAGATTTAATCCCATGAATTTGTCGCCCGGATTCAGAACAGCAAGGAAAACAGCAGCATTAGCTTGTGCTCCCGAGTGTGGCTGTACGTTTGCCCATTCAGCGCCGAAAATTTCTTTCAGGCGGTCGATAGCGATTTGTTCGCTTTGGTCTACTACTTCGCAACCTCCGTAGTAACGTTTGCCGGGATAACCTTCTGCGTACTTGTTAGTCAGGCAAGAACCCATTGCCTGCATTACCTGGTCACTCACAAAGTTTTCTGATGCAATCAGCTCGATTCCTTTCAACTGACGTTGATGCTCTTTTTCGATGATGTCGAAAATGATGTCGTCTCTTTTCATTCTTTTATAAGTAAGATTAAATTTCTAATTCGAGATACCTATTTTAAGCGCACAAAGTTAATGAAAATAAATAAAGAATGAAGGAACAGCAAGAAAAATGTTAGTAAAAAGCGGGATTTAATGATATTTTATTCTTAAAGAATGAATCCCAATGAAAAACTTAACGCGCTGTCACGGCGACGGAAAATAATGTTGCTCACACCCGTACTGCCGTCGGAGTTGATATTGTCATAAATGATAGACTTGGAGATGTTTCCTATACCTTGTTCGTAGCGGAAATCGAAGAAGATACGTGAGATGTTGACACCTACGCCAATCACTGCGCTGACATTGAACGGATACAACTTTTCGTGAATACCCTTTTGGTCGAAATTCTTAAAAGTGATTTCATTGTGCTTTCCCCATAGGTAGCGAAGCTTGGGACCTGCGAAGATAGACATTCCGTATGGTCCTTTTTTCACTACGTTATATCCATATAGAACGGGAAAATCGACACTGTGCAACACCGATTGCACCGAAGCGTAATCAGGCTCGATGGCAGGATGCTGGGAACCGAGTTTGTCGAAAGTAATCTCACATTTGCTTACATTATACGACACTTCAGGCTGGATGAAATGTTTTTTCATATTGATGCGCATGAAGAGAGCACCAAAATAACCTATCTTGTAGTTATTCTGCACCTCATCGATAGTTACATCTTTAATTTTCAGTTCAGACACCATGAACATGGAAGAGTTGAAGCCCGCTTTGATACCGATATTTATTTTTTTTGTGTTGGGACGGTCTACTCTGTCTGCGTTATAATTCTGTCCGACAACCGGGCTGCCGGCTGCAACTAATAAACCAAGAAGAATGAATTTACGCAGCATATCCATGACAGTATTGTTCCTTTTATGATTTTTTCTTTTCTACACTCCAACCGAACTTACCGATTTTCTCTCCCAAATTGTAATATCCTCCGTGCACATATACCAGCGGATTAGCTTCCGCCAGTTCCAGCTTTCCGGTTTCGGGGTTCAGGTTCCGTTCGTCGGCACGCACATTTACCACGTCGGCAATAAACATATCATGTGAACCAAGAGAGATGATTTCTTTTACACGACATTCAATGCAAAGAGGTGATTCTTCAATCAGCGGGGCACTGACTACCGTACACTGTCCGGGTGTCAGTTTCATCTCTTCGAATTTATGATAATCACGTCCCGAACGAACTCCGCACCAGTCGGTGGCAAAAGCCATGTCTTTGGTTGTCAGGTTGATAACAAACTCCATGTTCTTTTTGATAATATCGTATGAATGGCGTTCCGGACGTACGGATATATAACACATGGGCGGGTTCGTGCAAATCGTACCCGTCCATGCTACTGTGAACATATTATATTCGCTTTCCTCTTTTCCGCAACTGACTAGTACAGCCGGCAGCGGATAAATCATCGTTCCTGGTTTCCAGTCCTGTTTCATAGTTGTCATTTTTTCACCACAGATTACACAGATTAACACAGATATAGATGTTATTGTCCCATAAAATAAAAATCTGTGTGAATCCGTGTAATCTGTGGTGAGCTGAAGTTAGAGGATTGTTATCTCTTCACGTCTCTGTTCTTTTTCGCAATAATGGCATTTCACGATGCAATTATCCTTATCTATCACATGAAAGATGGTGCTCATCGGTTCATTGTTGGTAATACATTTCGGATTGGCACATTTCACGATGCCACGAAGCTCATCCGGCATTTTTACCTCTTTCTTTTCCACTACCTCGTAATCGCGGATAATATTCAGTTTGACGTGCGGTGCTACTACCGAAATACGGTTGATCTCTTCGTCACAAAAGAATTTATCTGCAATTTTGATGATTCCTTTTTTACCCAGCTTCTTGCTGTCGAGGTTGAATCCGATCGTGATATTGCTTGTCATTTGTTCCACACCGAGCAGTTGCACTACGGTGAAGAGCTTTTCAGATGGGATATGGTCAATCACTGTTCCGTTTTTCAGGGCAGCTACTTGCAATGCTTGTTTATTTTCGCTCATAATAAAATATCGTTTTTAACGTCCTCTAATGTGATACCTAATACATCGCAAAGGATTGCTTCGCGGGCATACAGACCGTTTTGTGCCTGTTGGAAATAATATGCTTTCGGGTTGTCATCCACATCGTAAGCAATTTCGTTGACACGGGGAAGCGGGTGCAGGATACGCAGGTTCGGACGTGTGTTTTCCAACATTTTGTTACGGAGAATATATACATTCTTCACCCGTTCATATTCCATCAGGTCGGTGAAACGTTCGCGTTGTACACGGGTCATATACAGAATATCGGCGTCGGCGATAATCTCTTCGGAAAAGTCTGTATGTTCAACGTATTTTATTTGGTGCGTTTTGCAGTAAAGTTTGTATTCTTCCGGCATTTTCAATTCTTCGGGAGCGATAAAATGGAAAGTCGGATTAAAGTGTCGCATCGCCATCAGCAAAGAATGTACGGTGCGGCCGTATTTCAAGTCACCCACCAGGAAAATATTCAAATTTTCCAGCGTTCCTTGCGTCTTGTAGATAGAGTAAAGATCGAGCATCGTCTGCGACGGGTGCTGGTTAGCTCCGTCACCTGCATTGACAATGGGCACCGGGGCTACTTCGCTGGCATATCGTGCAGCTCCTTCGAGATAGTGTCGCATGACGATAATATCTGCATAGTTACTCACCATCATGATCGTGTCTTTAAGTGTTTCCCCTTTGGAAGAGCTGGTGGCCTTGGGGTCAGAGAATCCGATTACTCGTGCACCGAGACGGTTGGCAGCTGTTTCAAAACTCAAGCGGGTACGGGTGGAAGGTTCGAAGAACAGGGTTGCTACTACCTTTCCTTGTAATAACCGGCGATTGGGGTTCATTTCAAACTGCTTCGCCATTTCGAGCATGTAGAGGATTTTTTCTTTAGAATGTTCGGCAATGGTTACTAAACTTCTGTTTTCCATTTTGTTATCTTTTATGTGGATAGAACTTGTTTTACCGGAGCGTAAAGGTACGAAGAATTTGTGAAAAGCACAGATTTTTCGTACCTTTTTTATCAGCTTTTAATCAGTCGGTTTATTTCCGTCCGCTGGCTAGTGCTGCAATGATATATTTCCCCGGTGCTCCGATTTTGCTCCAAGCCGTATTGGAGAGTAGTTTCCATACTTGGGTGCCTTTCCTGCCATAGTCTGATAACCGGAGAATTGTCTGCCTCTCCTTCAAATTAGTCACTTTGTGGCGTTCCAGACTTTCTATCAGTCCGTTCATGTTGTGTGTGGCCTGATTGTATGCATACCCCGGAATTTCAAACGAAGCATCGCTTATTTCTTCTTCTTCAGTATTTAGTTTAGTTTCCTTTAGTTTAGTTTGTCGAGAAATGTCTGCATTTTCAGAACTCACCTCCTCTTGAGTTGGAAAAATGTTAGCATTTTCCTTGTTCAACTCATCCTTGTGTATCCTTTTTCTCTGTTTGGTCTCTAATAAATAAGGTAGTTGTGAGAAATCTATTTTTCTTCGTGTCGTAGCTTCGAACCACACTCTTTGAATCTGTTCCGAAGTGAGTATACCGTGTTTCTCGTAGGTTTCTTTATGGAAAAATCCTTTTTCCAATAACAGATCGACAATCTTTTCCATCATGTCCTCTTTGATCCCGCCACCTACTTTGCGGACGAAAATTAGATTTTGTTCTTTCCCCCAAGAGATGTAATATCCCTCTTTATAGATTTTGCAAAGCAATCTCATGACCATGTAAGAAGCTAACACTCCGAATTTTGCTTCTAATAATTCCATCACTTCTTCGTCAAAAAAGTTTGCCGGTGTCGGGAAGTAAGGTATCCCTTTATTAATCATATTCATTATTCAGTATTTTTTATTATAAACTATACAATGGCTTTCCATTCCATCAGGTTTCCGATCATGAATCTTCTCCATCCTTTTTGTTCTTCACTCCAATAGATAATAGACTCTTGTTGTGCTGTGATATTAAATTCTCTATGAAAGAATTTTTCATATCCTACCAGTGTTCCTCTTTCCAGGCAGAACGTACCATCCTGCTTATGAAAAGCTATCATTGCATTTCCATACAACATGTGTTCTATTAGTTTAATGCACTCCTGTACAATTCTCTCTGCACATTTATCCGAAATCCCCTTTTCGGCAGTAATACGTTTTTTCCATACTAATTTGCAAGCTTCCAACTTGCCTTTCTTGATCTTTTGTCTCATTTTCTTCTGTTTTTTGATTGAAAAATTAAGTTTTTATTTAAACATAAATATCCCCTGTCGGATAGTGACGGTATGCTGTTGTCATAGCGTTACTATCCTTTCATTATAGTGACGCTATGACAACAGCATACCGTCACTATTTTTTGAGAGAAATTCTTGTTGTTTTCCGACCGGTTGAAAACGGCGGCGAAGGTAGGTCTTATATTTCACTTGTCCCATTATTTTTTCTTAGTACTTGCTTTTAAGCTTTTCAGCCTGTTCTCTTTTTTCCTTTTTCTCTTTCATATATTCTTCTTCGACAGACTTTTTCAATGCCGCCAATTCTGCATGTATACTGCTAAGTTCCATTAACTTATAGCCGCCATGCTTGTGAATGTATAATACTTTTTGGTCATAGATATATTGGGCCAGATTTATCAGCTTTTTTTTCTTAGGATGGTGGAAATATCCATCGATAAAGATTCTCAAATGCATGGTGAGATAAAGGCGGATATCTCCACTGATTGCTATTCTGTTTTCCAGCTCTTCTTCACTGATGATTTCTTCCTTTGACTGTCTTCCAGGGGCTTTTCCCACTGTTTGAACATTTCTTTTTGCTTTGTTGTTTTTACTTCCTTTTTTAGATTTTTCGCTTCTCATAATTAGTTAATTTTTGCAATATTAATGAATGTTAATTCGAAAATAATATCTGGAAAGTGAAATTGAACCTGCAAAAAGATTTGTTCTTTTGTCGCTTGCCAAATAGTATATATATAAAATAACTAGTGATGCAAATGATGAATAAAAATGGATTTAGTCGATGTGGTGAGAACTACATCAATCGTTTACGAAAGGAAGGGCGTTATTCTACGGCGCACGTTTATAAGAACGCCCTTTATTCTTTCGGGAGGTATTGTGGTACATTGAATGTGTCGTTCAAGCAAGTTACCAAGGAACGTTTACGACGTTATGGTCAGTATCTTTATGAGTGTGGTTTGAAGCCCAATACGATTTCTACGTATATGCGTATGCTTCGTAGTATTTACAATCGGGGAGTGGAAGCGGGGAGTGCCCCTTATGTTCCTCGATTGTTTCATGATGTCTATACAGGTGTGGATGTCCGGCAAAAGAAAGCTTTGTCTGCCGGTGAATTACATAAGCTTTTGTATGAAGATCCCAAATCGGAACGTTTACGTCGTACACAAATTATTGCCGCCCTGATGTTTCAGTTTTGTGGAATGTCATTTGCTGATTTGGCACATTTGGAAAAATCAGCTTTAGATCAGAGCGTGTTGCGCTATAATCGAATCAAGACGAAAACTCCTATGAGCGTAGAAGTATTGGATACCGCCAGGGGAATGATAAATCAACTCCGGAGTAATCAGGAACCCATTCCCGATTGTCCGGACTATCTGTTTGATATACTTTGTAGTAA
The DNA here is from genome assembly GCF_003602935.1 of Bacteroides sp. AM54-2NS. NCBI lineage: Bacteria > Pseudomonadati > Bacteroidota > Bacteroidia > Bacteroidales > Bacteroidaceae > Bacteroides > Bacteroides sp. AM54-2NS. The sequence goes on along the minus strand of NZ_QTMZ01000035.1, from coordinate 40,523 downwards.
CAAAAAACGGAAGGATGAAAGGGCATATCGTGAATATCAGTCTGCTCTTCGGAATTTTAATAATCGTTTGAAAGATTTGGCGAGAGTTTTACGGTTGAAATCTCCGGTTTCTTCTTATACACTGCGCCATTCTTGGGCAACGACAGCGAAGTATCGTGGAGTGCCAATTGAAATGATCAGTGAATCATTGGGGCATAAATCTATAAAAACGACACAAATCTATTTAAAAGGTTTTGAACTCAAAGAACGTACAGAGGTAAATAAAGGGAATTTATCTTACATTAGAAACTATCGTTTAGGTTGATAGTTAACGATAAAGTGTTAGAAATCAAGGGCGAAATGTTTCCGTTACTTCTTAGGTAACGGATAAGGTACTCATTCACAGAAAAACAGATGAAAGCAGAAAAACATGGACAGGAACTGCCTACAAAGATGTTTTTCTAACCTACGCGAAGGGAAAAGCATCTTTGGAAACAGAGTACAGGAATTTCAGGCACGATCAAACAGAATCATCATGTCCTGATATATTTTTGTTGCATATTTCAACAATTCAGAAAAAAAAGAAGATTTTACTTGTTTACTATTTGTATTTTTGCATATCTTTGCACCGAATAATTATCCGTTACCTAAGAAGTAACGGAAAAGTAAGGGGTAAAAAAGTATGATCTAACGAAAGAAACTTTAAGTGCTGGGCCTAGTATTGGGACAGGGGAAGGCGTAGCACACTCTAAACGCTGGTATGTCGCTCTGGTCCGTATGCATCATGAAAAGAAAGTAGCCGAGCGTTTAGATAAAATGGGGATTGAAAATTTTGTACCAGTCCAGCAAGAAGTACATCAATGGAGTGACCGCCGTAAAGTGGTTGAATCCGTATTGCTTCCTATGATGGTTTTTGTACACGCTGATCCCAAAGAACGTAAAGAGGTTCTTTCCTTTTCCACTGTTAGTCGGTATATGGTAATGCGCGGTGAGAGCAGTCCAACTATCATTCCTGATGAACAAATGGCTCGTTTCCGTTTTATGCTCGACTATTCCGAAGAGGCAATTTGTATGAATAGTGCTCCTTTGGCACGTGGTGAAAAAGTACGTGTTATTAAAGGTCCTTTGACTGGTCTTGTAGGAGAACTTGTTACGATAGATGGTAGAAGCAAAATTGCTGTTCGGTTGAATATGCTGGGGTGTGCTTGTGCAGATATGCCGGTGGGATATGTGGAACCATTTAAATAGGCACAGAATAAAAGCTACTTTGTGTCCATCTCAAAACAGTTTACTTATTTTGAAATTGAAATAAGCTTTTATGAAAGGAATAGTTTTAGCTGGTGGTTCAGGCACTCGTCTGTATCCTATCACCAAAGGAGTGAGTAAGCAGTTGCTTCCTATCTTTGACAAGCCTATGATTTATTATCCGATTTCAGTCCTTATGTTGGCTGGAATCCGTGAGGTCCTGATCATTTCCACTCCTTATGATCTTCCGGGCTTCAAGCGTCTTCTGGGTGATGGCTCCGACTACGGAGTACGGTTTGAATATGCCGAACAACCATCCCCGGACGGTCTGGCTCAAGCTTTTATTATCGGTGAAGACTTCATCGGCAATGATTCCGTCTGTCTGGTATTAGGTGATAATATCTTCTATGGCCAAAGTTTTACCCGCATGTTGCAGGAGGCTGTCCGTACAGTCGAGGAAGAGCAGAAAGCAACTGTGTTTGGCTATTGGGTTGCCGATCCCGAACGTTATGGAGTTGCCGACTTTGACAAGGATGGAAATGTTTTGAGCATTGAAGAAAAACCTGCAAACCCAAAATCCAATTATGCTGTAGTAGGACTCTATTTCTATCCCAATAAAGTGGTAGATGTAGCTAAACATATAAAGCCTTCTTCTCGTGGGGAACTAGAAATTACGACTGTCAATCAGGAGTTTCTTGATAACCACCAATTAAAAGTTCAACTATTAGGCCGTGGTTTTGCCTGGCTTGATACCGGCACACACGATTCCCTTTCCGAAGCCAGCACTTTTATTGAAGTGATTGAAAAACGTCAGGGATTGAAAGTAGCCTGTCTTGAAGGTATTGCCCTACGTCATGGCTGGATAACAGCTGATAAAATGCGTGAACTGGCAAAACCCATGTTAAAGAACCAATATGGTCAGTACCTTTTAAAAGTAATAAATGAACTGGGACTGGAATAATGCCATATTCCTTTCCGGTAATCTAATAACTAACACTAATCACAGTGGAAATAATCAAAACTACTATAGAAGGCGTTGTAATTATTGAGCCCCGCCTTTTTAAAGATGACCGTGGTTACTTTTTCGAATCTTTCTCTCAACGTGAATTTGCAGAAAAGGTCCGTAAGGTAGATTTTGTCCAGGATAATGAAAGTAAATCCAGCTATGGTGTTTTGCGTGGTCTTCATTTTCAGAAGCCACCTTATGCGCAAAGTAAACTGGTACGTGTCATTAAAGGCTCTGTCCTTGATGTGGCTGTCGATATCCGTAAAGATTCACCAACATTTGGAGAGCATGTATCAGTGGAATTGACTGAAGAAAATCACCGTCAGTTCTTTATTCCGCGCGGATTTGCCCATGGCTTTGTTGTCCTGACGGAAGAGGTTATTTTTCAGTATAAATGTGACAACTTCTATGCTCCCCAATGTGAAGGTGCCCTGGCTTGGGATGATCCTGCATTGAAAATTGACTGGAAGGTTCCTGCTGATAAAATAATTCTTTCCGAGAAAGACAAACATCACGAATGTCTGGAAGAAGCTAGCTGGTTATTTGATTATAACGAAAATCTGTATTAGGTTCAATGAATATTCTAGTGACAGGAGCTAACGGTCAGCTTGGTAATGAGATGCGCCGTGTTTCATCAGTCAGCTCCAACCATTATATTTTTACCGATGTGGCAGAGCTGGATATAACCAGTCGTAATGCTATCCGTAGAATGGTTAATGACAACCATATGTTATCTATCAAGTGATTGAGGAGAATCAATTCTATAAAGAGGGTATTTACTATTTCAGTAAGGAAGGTGTATGTTCATGGTATGACTTTGCAAAAGAAATCTGTGACTTGAGTGGCAATGTGTGTGATATTATATAAAAATAGCAATGCCAAACTACTATTCTGGGGTGAAACCGGCATTTACGCAATTTCCTTCTTTTATCATTGGCGTTTTAATTGGTAGCTTTTCAAAGCTAGGAGTTAGAGTTCCTACTTTAAAATATTTTCTTATTCTGTGTCTATGTAGCATTATTTTCATGGGGGTATTTTATGATTTTTTCTTATACGATTATTTTGCTATGATTAGGGTGCTTCTTTCTATTCCGCTTGTGTGCATTATTTGTGAGTTAATTTCAACTAAAAAATACTTTTTAAAGATTAAATCGGTCTTAGTATGGTTTGGTAAGTATTCATTAGAGTTGTATGTTATCCATTTGATGCTTATGAAATTAGTTAAAAGTATATCACCTTATACTGTACAGATGAATGTAATCATAGTGCTTGCCATCACATTTGTTCTTCTCATTCCTATATCAAGAGTTGTGAATAAAGTTAGTGATTTTATATGTGCGCATCTTTAAATTTATGTCAGATACCTCAATTAATAACAAACGTATAGCCAAGAATACACTTCTTCTGTATTTTCGTATGTTTTTCATGATGGCGATTACACTCTATACAAGTAGAGTTGTTTTGGCAGCATTGGGTGTTGAAGATTTTGGTATTTATAATGTGGTTGGTGGTGTGGTAGCTATGATGGGGATTCTTAATGGAGCAATGTCTGTTTCTACTCAACGTTTTCTCACTTTTGAATTAGGGAAAAATGATAAGATACGGCTGAAGCAAGTATTTAGTATGTCTATGAGTATATACATATTATTTGCAATCATATTAGTCCTTTTAGCTGAAACCATTGGCCTTTGGTTTCTTAACACATATTTGGTGATTCCTTCCGAAAAAATGGAAGCAGCAAATTGGGTTTATCAGTTTTCAATTATTTCAGCTGTCATAACCCTTTTATATAACCCTTATAATGCAATGATTATAGCTCACGAACGAATGAAAATTTATGCTTATGTGAGCGTTTATGAAGCTATATTGAAGCTGACTGTAGCCCTATTAATCCAGTTTCTTGCGGATGACCGACTGTTTTATTATGGACTTTTTCTCTTGATAGCATCGTTTATGGTCACTCTAACTTATTTCATTTATTCGGTACGATCATTCGAAGAGGCTAGATATACGTTTTATTGGGAGAAAGAATTATTTAATCAGTTATTGTCTTATTCAGGATGGAATATGTTTGGCTCTATTGCTAGTTTAGTCAAAGGGCAGGGTTTGAATATCTTGCTTAATCTGTTTTTTAATCCTTCTGTGAATGCGGCACGGGGCATCGCTTTTCAAATAAACTCTGCTGTCAGCCAGTTCTTTACAAATTTTTATACGGCAGTGCGCCCACAAATTACAAAGTATTATGCACAAGACGATATAGAGAATATGACGAAACTTGTCTTTCGTAGCTCAAAATTTTCATTTTTCTTGATCATGTTTATTTCGCTGCCACTTATAGTGGAAGCTCCTTTTGTTATTAAATTGTGGTTGGGACAAATACCTGAATATGTGATACCTTTTATGCGTCTCATTATTTTGATTACAGCGGTGGACGCAATGGCTACTCCGTTAATGACCACGGCGCACGCAACTGGAAATATCAAGCTCTATCAATCTGTAGTTGGTACATTGGTAATGTTTAATATACCTATTTCTTATGTAGCCCTTGAATTAGGATATTCTGCAGTTTCCGTGTTTTATATATCACTGGTTATTTCTATTATTAGTCTTTTTCTTCGATTATGGATTGTAAACAGACTTTTGGATTTTCCGGTTATCGATTATATGAAAGACGTTTTTGGACGTTGTACTCTTTGTTCTCTGTTGGGTGCAATTATCCCAGTATTATTAGCTTCTAGATTAGGTACTACTTTCTTATCTTTTTGCTTGGTATCTATCGTGTCCTTATTCTCAAGTAGCTTAACTATCTGGTTCATCGGATTAAATGCTACTGAACGATCTCAATTGTTGACTATAGTAAAGAAAAAAATAAAAAGATGATTCAACTCGCCCCTAAAAATCTATGTACGGGATGTGGCGCATGTGCTTTTGTCTGTGGTAAGAACTGTATTGTGATGAAAGAGAATGAAGTAGGCATTGTTTATCCGGAATTGGAAATGTCTAATTGCGTACAATGTGAACGTTGCCAAAAAGTTTGTCCTATAATTGAGAATGTGGATTCTCGAAAATCTTTAACTGCTTATGCAGCATGGAGTAGTAATGAGAATGAACGAGCTACCAGTGCCTCTGGAGGTATTGCTTCTGAAATATACAAGATGGCCATTGCGAACGGTTATCTTGCAGCCGGGGCGGTCATTAATAATGATTTTTATGTATCGATGCAGTTGACAGATTCTATGGAAGATGTGGGACTCTTTAAAAATTCGAAATACGTATTTAGCAGTGCAATAGAGCTTTATCCAAAACTTCGTATTCTTCTGAAAGAAGCAAAAAAGGCGGTAATTATAGGCTTACCCTGTCAAATAGCTGCTATACGGAAGCTTTTTAAAGACAATGAGAATCTTTTGTTGATAGATGTTGTATGTCATGGAACTACACCGTACAGCTACCTAAAGCAACATATTGCTATGTTGGAAAAGAAATATGGTGAAGTGGCGAAACGAATGTCATTTCGTGATCCGTCTCTATATACTTATACTTTCACTTTCACTTTATATAATGCCGATAATAAACGTTTTTATGCGCAGCGGACAAAGGATGGTGATACTTATCAATTCGGTTATCATCGGATGGTGAGTTATAGAGAAAATTGCTATTACTGTAAGTTTGCCAAAAGTGAACGAATTTCAGATGTTACATTGAGTGATTATAAAGGATTGGGAACGATGGCGCCATGTACTTTCAGTGCTCAAAAAGTATCAAGTGTTTTAATTAATACCGATAGAGGCAAAACCTTTATCGAATCACTCATAGCTACTGGAAAAATAAAGGCAGAGGAAAGGCCTGTTGATGAGCCTGTTCAAGGTGATGAACAACTACGCCGTCCTTCCACCAAAAGTAAATATAGACTATATTTCGAGAGGGATATACAAGTATTTAGAGGAAATTTTGAGATTGCAATTCAGAAGGCTCAAAATCAATATATTCATGATGAAAAAATAAAAAAAATGATATCTTATCCTAAACGGATTGTTCGTAAACTATTAAAAGTAATCCATATATAAAATCGAAAGATGAAGAAAATAGGTATTATTACTATTCATAATTCTCCGAATTATGGAGCTAGTTTGCAGGCTTTTGCTTTATATGAATACATTCGTCAACAAGGTGCTGAAGTGGAAATTATTGATCTTCATAGACCTAATGCCCATGTTGATTATATTCAAAGTAAGAAGTATCTACCCTATCGATTACAGAAGAAAAGTGGTGCCAACCAACTAAAAATAATGGTAAAGAAGTTACTATATACAATTGTTTATGGGAAAAAAAAGGCATTTACAATGGGGTATTATGATGATGCTCTTATGAAATTTAAAGTTTTTAATTCTGCAATTAAGATGTCAAAACCATATAAAAGTGTGGACGCTATATATGCAGATCCCCCTGTGTATGATGTTTATATAACAGGTAGTGATCAATTGTGGAATCCAACTCAGCGATTCTGCTTAGAGCCTTTTTTCTTGACTTTTGCTCCTAATGATGCTGTGAAAATATCTTATGCGTCAAGCATCGGGATTTCTTCATTGACCAATAGAGAGAAGAATGACTTTAAAAGATGGTTGCCGAGCTATAATGCGATTTCTGTAAGAGAGAAACAAGCTCAAAAAATGCTCAATGAAATATTGATAGGGAAGAATGTATTTCAGGTTTCTGATCCTACATTTTTGTTGGATAGAGACTTTTGGAAAAAAATGGCAATTGTTCCAGCTAATAGAGAGCCTTACATTTTACTTTTTCCATTGATGCATGATGTTTACTTGCTTAAGTTCGCTATTCGTATGGCACATGAAAGTGGAAAAAAGTTAGTGGTTGTGGACCAAAAAAAAAATGTAGAAGGAAGTTATGTTCTGATAAAGGATGCTGGTCCTTGCGAATGGCTCGGACTTATAGCTAACGCTGATTTAGTATTGACAGATTCTTTTCATGGAACAGTATTTTCTATTTTGTTAAGTTCTCACAATTTTTATTCATATATTGCTCCTACCAATAAGAGGGGGGCACGTATTACCGACTTATTAGATACTTTTGAGTTAAGTGATCATTTGCTTAGTTCATCTTTAGAGGAGAGTTATCAGCAGTTATCATCAAATATCCCCAGCAAAGAAATAATTTCTAAAATCTTTCAATGTGAGCAGGAGAAGTCTCGTCTGTTTTTAGACAAATATATCCAATGAACATATCAAAAATACATAATTGCTATGGTTGCGGCGTTTGTGCTATCTCTTGTACAAAGAATATTATCAGCATAGAGCTAAACGATAACGGTTTTTATGAGCCTAGGATAAGTGATGTGAATAAATGTACAGATTGTGGTTTATGCTTTGACGTGTGTGCTTATTCACATGAAGAAATTAGTCTTCAAAATTTAGAGATTCACAGTTATGCCGCATGGAGTAATGATCATGCGGTTCGACGAAAGTGTAGCAGTGGAGGTGCTGGATTTGAATTAGGGCGCGTGATGTTATCTGAAGGGTATAAAGTGTGCGGAGTGCGATATAATGCGGAAGTTGCACGTGCAGAGCATTACATTGCTACCACTCTTGAGGAACTCATCCAAAGCATAGGGAGTAAGTATATCCAAAGTTATACTGTTGACGGCTTTAAGGGGATTAATCGGAAGGAAAAATATTTGGTAACGGGGACCCCCTGTCAAATTGATTCTTTCAGAAGATATATTCGCAGATTTAAAGTAGAGGATAATTTTGTACTGATGGACTTCTTTTGCCATGGTGTTCCTTCTATGTTTGTATGGCAAAAGTATCTGAAAGATGTGGAAAATGTAGTAGGTAAAGTTATTTATGCTTCTTGGCGTAACAAGCGGTGGGGTTGGCATGATTCTTGGGCTATAGGAATAGATGGTGAAGAGTATGGTGAAAAGGTGAATTGGCATGATTCTTACAATATGTTAATAAAGGGAGAGAAAAGTTTCCTAAATTCACGTTTGTCACAAGGTGATAAATTTTACGCTCTTTTCTTAGGTGATGGCTGTTTGGGGAAGGCTTGTTATGATCATTGTAAATATAAATATGAATATTCTTCCGCTGATATTCGTATTGGTGATGCTTGGGGTACATGTTATAAGAAAGATGAGGATGGAGTGAGTGCTGTTATTGCATTTACTGCAAAAGGAAATGAATGGATCAAAAAGGCTAATTTGCATATAGAACAAAAACCTTTTGATGTTGTAGCGGAATTGCAGATAAAAAAGGCTTCTAAGAGAACGTTGATAACAAAAATATTGATGAAAGAACTTAAAAAAGAAAGTTCAACAATCGATGATGTGTATGCTATACAGTTGTTGTATAATAAACTGAAAAAGTTGACTCGAAGGATGGGTAACCCTAAACAATCAATAGTGAATCTTTTTAATAGATTTTCAAGTTCGCGTTCTAATAAACTGAATGCACCGCGCCAACTTTAAAATAACAGTATATGAATATTAAGATTATAACATGTCATGACGTTTATAATTATGGAGCATCATTGCAAGCGTATGCTTTGCAAACCTATTTGAAACAAAAGGGACACGATGTTGAAATTATAGACTATTTGCCAGCATATATGGATAAAGCTTATAGTTCGAACTTTAATAGATATATGTCAATTCCTAAAATGTCTCCTTTGTACAAATATAAGGATAATGCATTCTTTAGAATTGTTTATGCTATAAGGAAATATTTGCCACAATTATGTAAAATTGTACGGCAGAAAGGGCGGAAGCAGGCTTTTGACAGGTTTAAGCATGCTTATTTGCATCTTACGGATCATTATGTAGAATATAAGGATTTGAAGGATGTACAATGGGTGGCTGATGTTTTTATTGTTGGAAGTGATCAAGTGTGGAATCCTTTATTTAATAACGGAAGAGATCCTTCTTATTTTTTGCAGTTTGGTAGTTTGGAAACCAAAAGAGTGGCGTATGCTGCGAGTTTTGGGGTATCAACTTTAGAAGAGCAAGATGTAAAAAGAATGAAAGAGTGGCTAAAGAGCTTCTCGGCCATATCGGTAAGAGAAACTACTGGATTAAGGCTATTATCCAATATAGGGATATTAGAAGGCCAACATGTTGTTGATCCCGTTTTTCTACTATCTCCAAAGGATTGGGACATATTAATCCAAGATAGAAATTCACGTGTTCCGGCTTACGTTTTAGTATACAATCTAGGGCAAGTTGATGAGTCTATTAAAAGTTGTGCACAAGAATTAGCACGGAAACATAATTTGTCTATTCTATCCATAGAAGATAGTAATAAAATTAAATATGCAGATAAAATTGTAGAAAATGCGGGGCCTATAGAATTTGTGAGGTACATTAAAGCAGCGAGGTATGTTGTAACGAATTCATTTCATGCGACGGCTTTTTCATTAAAATTTAATGTTCCTTTTTATGTGTTCATCAAAAATGTAACTTCTTCACGAATTTCCGATGTGTTGAATTTAGTTGCTCTTCAAGAGCGGTTGAATGCTACATCTTTTGAAATGGAAATAGATTGGACAAAAATTAATCTGAAAATGGGAAACTGTATAAAAAGTTCGAAAAAGTTTATAGATGATATTCTATGCTTATAATTAAGGTTCTTTCTATTGCACTAATATTGCTATGTGTTTATAAGATATATAATAGCAAAAATTATCTGCATTGTTTTATGTGGTTTATGCTTGGTATGTACTTGATACATCCGAACGCGGAACTTTTTCGTATGTCTTATGCTGGATCAAGATTAGTACTTATTTTTGCTTTTATAGCAAGACTGTTAAAAGATCATACATTTTCTTCAGTTATAAATAGATTTCCTCTTAAAATAGAGTTGCTTCTAATGTTTGTATTTCTGCTTATTCAACCTCTTTTTACGGGATGGTCAGGCATTAAAGGTGTAAATTGGGCAATTCAGGATTTCTTGTCAACCTATTTTCTTTTCTTTTTGGGTTTTGCATCTCTTCCATCCAATGTGAATATCTGGAAGAATATAAAAAAATATATATATATTATTCTTCTTGTCGTAGTACTTGTTGGTTATATGAGTTATTTTATGACAGAGAATTTTGTTACTCTTGCTCATTCAGCATCGGGTGAAATATTATGGAGTTCTGAGAGAGCTTTATCTGAAAGGGGATTTAGAAGTACAGGTACACAGTTTTCTCCTAATATTTTTGGCTTGATTAATGTAACTCTTATATTATTGCTTTTTCATTTTGAGAGAAAAAATTATGTAAAACTGATAGGCACAGGTTTGTTACTGATGAATATATTCTTTTGTGGAACACGAGCTCCTTTTGTTGTATTGCTCCTTTCATTAATTGTGTATGGATTCCTCATTAATAAAAAGCAAATGTTAAAGTCTTTGTGTTTGGGATTGCCTTTTCTGGTTGTATTTATATATTTTTTGAGAGATATACCAATTGTCCAATCATATGTTGAAGGTGTACTTGATATTTTGTTGACAGGTGGTGAAAATACAGGAGGTAGTTCTGTAGAACTTAGGAACTATCAAATGGCGACGGCCTTAATGTATTTTGCGGAAGCTCCTTTGGTGGGGCATGGTATATATTATACGATGAACCTAATTAATGAAGATGGACTTTTTTATAATCGTTATAATTCGTTGTTGGCAGGAGCAGAAGGTTATCCATTTTATTTATTGATAGATTATGGAGTTATTTATATTACACTTGTAATTTCTTTTATGGCTAGAGTTGCTTTGTATTTTTATCGGAATTTGAATATTCATCGTTCTATCGCTATAGCATTGCTTTTTGCTGAAATATTATTTGTAATGACCTCACAACCTGCCCACTCATGGGAAGTGCTATTTCCTTGGTTGGGGTTGTTTATGAGATATGTTTATAATTCAAATTTGGAAAAGAAAACTCATGGATATTGTATTAGCTTGTGATAATAATTTTGCACCTTATTGTGCTACAACAATAGCTTCTGTTGCAGATCATAATATAGGAACCTGTTTTTATTTGTTAACGGATAATCTTAGCAATGACAATGCGGTAAAACTTAAAAATATGACTGAGGATATGGGTAGTTCTCTTCAGATTATATATGTAGACTCTAGATTGTTTGGAGATTTTCCTATGCCGTCATCTCCAGGCTTATCCCATATAAGTCTGGCCACTTATTTTCGACTTTTTATACCGTTACTTCTTCCTTTATCCGTAGAAAAGTTAATTTACTTAGATTGTGATATTATAGTACGTCATAGTATAGCTGAGTTATATGATACTGACATTGAAGATTATCTGCTGGGAGCAGTTTATCACAATGATAAACTATCTGTGAATAATGGTGCTTTCAAGCGTCTTCATATACCGGTTGAACAAGGCTATTTTAATGCGGGGGTTCTACTGATTAACCTTAAGAAATGGCGAGAGGAGCATATTTATGAAAAAAGTATTGAATTTCTAAGGAATAATAGTGAGAGTATCGTTAATCACGATCAAGATGTATTGAATGTCGTATGTGGAAAGAAAACTAAGATGTTGTCATACACTTGGAATACTATGAACTATTTTTTTATGAAAAATTTTCAATTATCACAGGATAGAGTTTTGAAGATATATCAAAAAGAAGAACAAACGAATGTGATCGACCCTACAATAATTCACTTTGCTTCACGCCCCAAACCTTGGGAGAGATTATGTATACATCCGTTTGTGTGTGAATTTGATAAATACTTGCGGCTTACACCTTATAAAGGGATAAAAAAGAAGAAAAATTCTGTAGGTGAATTCTGGAATTTGGTGGTTAAACCCATGATTTTAGGTTATCATCGTTATACCTATATTAGAGTTTGTGGCTGTCGAATATATATTGGTTGGTTACCAATATTAAAAAAATATAGAGATTGATTGAGACTAAATGAAAATAGAAGAAATATGAGTTTCACGTTTTGTCAAAAGTTGGCGGTTGTTCAACCTTCGCATGGTTTAAAAAATAACGGTCAAGTAGTGAAGAATTTGAGAAATAATGTAAGCTATAGCTCCAAAACCCCAGGAATACTGGAGCTAAGGATTATTGTTATAGGGGTTGGATACTTACGATATATACCTTTTTTATATGAATAAGAAAAAAATATCTTGGATAACTCCAAGTTGTTTCATTGATGTAGATTTGCCAATTATAAATCTTTTAGCCAAAGATTATTTTATTGACTGGCAAATAGTGGTGGAAAATAATCAGGAGATCGATTATGAGTTATATGTAAAATCTGTACTGAAAGACAATCCTAATGTTCTGGTTTATTTTTTCTATTTAACGCATCGACTTAGGAGCCCTCATAATATAATTGATTTAATACGTATCATTAAAAGAGCTAGAGCATTCCTTCCAAATTTGTATTATATTTCAGCAGCTATGCATCCTTATGGCACTATGATGTATCGTTTAATGCTTCCTAAAAGAAATGTCGTTATCGCATGTCACAATGTTTCTACTCCAAGAGGAGCTAATTCGGAAAAATGGGCTAAAAAACTAACTAATATGTGGATTCGTAGTTTTAAGAATATTCAGGTATTCTCAAGAAGTCAGGAAGTAATTCTCAAAGAGAAAGTTCATGGAAAGAATATTCTAATGGCACATTTGGCTTTAAAGGATTATGGAGAATCTACTATTGAAGTAAATAAAAAGGAAGAACGGACTTTTAGATTTTTATTTTTTGGAAATATTGTTGCATATAAGCGGGTTGATTTATTGATTGAAGCTGCAAATATTTTGCATGATAGAGGTATTGAAAACTTCAAAGTAAGGATTGCTGGTAGCTGTAATTGTAATTGGGAACAAAACTATGCATCGTTTATAAAGTGTCCAGATGTGTTTGAACTAATGATTAGACGAATTCCTAACGAGGATGTAGCTAATATGTTTGCAGATAGTCATGTTTTTGTTATGCCTTATCAAGATATAGCCCAAAGTGGGGCTATAACGGTAGCATTTAGATATAATGTCGTTACATTGGTCTCTGACATTCCTCAATTTAAAGAGTTTGTAGAAGATGGAGTGACGGGATTAGCATTCCAATCTGGAAATGCAGGTGATTTAGCGGATAAAATGCAGTGGTGTATAGAAAACAGGGATGTGCTTTTAAAAGAATTTTCTGTTAATCAAAAGAATTTTGTAGAAAAGGAGCTTTCACTAACCAGTATTGTTGCGAAATATAAAGACTTCTTTTCTAAATTGTAAATTTATGAGTTTTGTACCTCGACTTGCTACAGATAAACAATGTACAGGCTGCTTTGCTTGTATAGATGTGTGCAATAAAAATGCTATAAATATAGTTGAACATTATGATGGGCATCGGTATGTAGAGATAGATAAAAGTAAATGTGTTGGTTGTGGCATGTGTGAACAAATCTGTCCGGTCGTCTCGAATTTCGAATATCAGCAAAGTGAATATTCTGATTTCTATGCAGCTTGGGCAAAAAATAGAACACATCGAAAGACTAGTGCTTCAGGTGGTGCTTTTTATGCAATGGCATCTTCTGTAATAGAACAAGGGGGTGTTGTGTTTGGAGCAAAAATAGAAGAACCTTGTTACGTTCATCATCAGGCGATTGAGACTAAGGAAGAATTGAGTTGTTTGCAGGGATCAAAATATACACATAGCAATGCATCTGGAAATTATAAACTTGCTTTGAAATATTTGAAGGAAGGTCGAATGGTTCTTTTCTCGGGCACAGGTTGTCAAATTGCTGGACTATTATCTTTTTTGAAAGATAGACCTATAAAGGGAATCTGGTTACGGTGGATTTAATTTGTGGTGGAATTCCTTCTAGAATTTTAATTGATAAATTTATTAGTCAGGCACCGTATAAAGTGAAGCGTGTTTTGTCATTTCGTACAAAGGAAATAGGATGGAAACCTAGAGGATTTCGTTATAATTTGAAAGTCGAAGATGAAAATGGTAAAATTTATGATTATGCAAATAAAAATAATTTAATTACTACTGGGTTTAGTCTCGAATTAACGAACAGGTATTCTTGTTATGACTGTCCTTTCGTTGGAAAAAATCGCAAATCAGACTTTACCATAGGGGATTATTGGGGATGTATTAAATATGATGAAGAACATTTTGATGGTATATCGTTGATTATAGCTCATACTGATAAAGCGAGGCAGTTCCTTTCGTCATTAAGAGATTCTTTATTTTATGATAAGGCTGATATGAACTTAGCCATATCTCATAATCATAGATTGGTAACAGGACATTCGATTCAGCAATATTTTTTAGAACGAAAGTTATTGGCTTTCCTTTCTTCACAATTAAGTGACAGCACATTTTCAAAAATATATGCAAATACATTTTCAAATAAAAGTCCATGGATACTGTTGAAAGTGATTCGGAAAGTTTACGGAATAGTAGTAAATATTATAGATAGAATAGGACATAAGCAATGAAAATCGGATTATTAACATATCATAAGTCGTATAATTGTGGAGCAGTGTTGCAAACTTATGCCACATGTCGGCTTCTTAAGGAATTGGGACATGAAGTAGAGTTGATAGACCTTAGGCAGCCAGAACCTATAAAGTTGAGACAATTGATTTTTATTCCTCGCTTTATTAAATTTTATAGGTTTTGCAAAAAGTTTTACCCATCGCTTACACGGCATTATAAGACAGTGGAGGAGCTTAGAAAGGCAAAGTTGGATTATGATTGTTTATTGGTAGGAAGTGACCAAACATGGAATCCTTTAATTAGTCGTGAACAATGTTTAGCCTATTTTCTTGATTTTGGAGGGGAGCAGGTTCGCAGAGTGTCGTTTGCTTCGAGCTTTGGGGTGAATATGTGGCCGGAGAGCCATAAAGAGCTACTGCCTACTATAGATAAACTTCTTCATCGTTTTTCGGGCATATCTGTGAGAGAAGTTACGGGCCAAAATATATTAAAGCAGCAATTTAGCCTTGATAGTAGCTTAGTGCTTGATCCTACAATGTTACATTCTTCTTATGCGGAAATTACTTCATCTATTACTCCCAATCACCGCATTGTCTGTTATCTCTTGAATCGTAATGATTGTCAGCTTGATATGGCACGTTATCTTTCATACAAGATGGGTATACCGGCTCGTATGATATTTAATGGATATCCTTTGAGAGGGTTTGAATATTGTTATCCTCCTGCTATAAAAGGATGGATAGAGCAGATTGGTGGAGCGGAGGTTGTAGTGACAGATTCCTTCCATGGATTAGTGTTTAGCTTGCTTTATCATCGTCAGTTTGCTGTGATTCCTATAGCGAATGGATTATCGAGCCGTCTGCTGGATTTGCTTGATTTAGTAGGACTAGAAGATCATGTGTTTACTTCACAGGAGGAGTTGGAAAAGAACATGGAGGTGCTTCAGCGTCCGATTGATTATGAGAGGGTAGACAGTATATTGGCTATTTATAGAGAACGGTCAATTGACTTTTTGCGTAATGTTTTAAAATAAGGATAGTAAGATGGTATACATATTACATGGCTTTTCTAATGTGGATAGTGAGTTTAAGCCCCGAAATTTGCGACAAGAGGTGCACTATATTGAATCGCCTCGTACTAAGAAACGTATCGTGGGTTGGACGATAGGCTGTTTTCGAGCTCTATGTTGTTCCCGAAAGGGGGAAACAGTGTTTTGTTGGTATGATTTTCAAGCTGTATTACTTTATTGGATGTGTCTTTTGACTTTCCAGCGTAGAAATATTGGTTGTCTCAATATTCTTTTAAAAAAGAAAGATACTATACAAAATCGCATTGTGTCGAAAATGTATCGCAAAGCTTTAATGTCGAAATATTTCCATGCCAGTGTAACTTCTTCTCATTATGGAGAATTGTTGAAAGAGTGGTTGTGTCTTGATTTTAATTATACTGTAATTCATGACCCTTATCATGAAAAATGGGAAAGAAAATGTGAATCGTTGAATCATGATATATTTGTAGGTGGAGGAAATTCAAGAGATTGGTCTTTTATGCTAGAAGTGGCAAAACAAATGTCTGATGTGAAATTTTTATTTGTAATGAATAGCTTAGACTATCGTATGTATAAAGAATATATAACAGAGAACATTAAGGTGAAATGTAATCTGCCCTTTAATCAGTTTCTACAAGAGATGGCTAATTCCGCCATAGTAGCAATGCCACTGACAACCGAAACTCCGGCAGGATTATTGGTGTTGTTTCAAGCAGCGGGAAGTAAGAGATTTGTTATTACCACCTCAACCGCCACAACGAGAGCATATATTACTTCTGATCGGGGGTGTGCTTTGGAACGTGATGTGAAGCAATGGAAAGGTGCTATTCGTTATTATTTATTGAATGAGAAAGAACGTAATGATAAGGCACTCAAGCTCCACAAGTTTCTAAAAGATGTTTGTGGAAGAGATAATTTTGATTCTGGCATTCAAAAAATCGTGGACTTATGCGAATCAAATTATTAGTCAAGTATCTGATTGGATGGCTTAAATGCAGATTTAATCACATCGAGTGTGGAGATTGCTGTTATCTCGGGATTAATTTAAATATAATCAATAAGGGGAATTTTAAATTGGGAGATAATGTAAAGTTCCGGCCTCGTCGGATGTTTATATAAGTCGGAATGCTCTTTTGTCTATAGGAGACCACACAGAGATAGGCAATCATTCCACAATATCAGCACATAACATTGTGATAATAGGAAAAGGAGTGCTAACCGGTCCTCATGTATTTATAGCAGACCATAATCATGAATATAGAAATCCGGATGTTTATATTTATAAACAAGGATGTAGGGCTGGTAAGGATGATCGTGTACTGATAGATGATGGCACTTGGCTTGGAACAAATGTAGTCGTAGTGGGCAATGTCCATATTGGCAAGCAATGCGTAATAGGGGCAAACTCTGTAGTGACCAAGGATATACCGGATTATTGTGTAGCAGCAGGTAGTCCTGCAAAAGTGCTTAAAAGGTACAATTTTGAAAGTAAAGAATGGGAGAGGTTTAGATAACTAAATTGTATGATTAGAAAAATACTCAATTATTTCTTATGAAAATATTATTGGCAAACAAGTTTTATTATCGTCGTGGTGGTGATTGTGTCTATACGCTTAACCTGGAGTTATTGCTACGAGAGTATGGACATGAGGTAGCGATATTTGCAATGGATTATCCTGATAATTTGGAAACTCCATGGAGAAAATATTTTCCGAGTGAAGTGAAGTTTAAACCCGGATTAGGAATGTTGGAAGCTTTTCTGCGTCCATTGGGAACAAATGAAGTAAAAAGAAATTTCTGTGCATTATTAGATGAATTCAAACCTGACGTAGTACATTTGAATAATATTCATACGCAACTTTCTCCCATAATTGCTGAACTAGCACATGAAAGAGGAATTAAAGTTGTATGGACTCTACATGATTTGAAGCTTCTTTGTCCTCGTTATGATTGTCTTCGTAATGGAAAAATAGCCTGTGAAGAATGTTTTATGGATAAACGTAAGGTGCTTGAGTATAAATGTATGAAGAACTCTATTGTTGCTAGTTTCTTAGCTTATAAGGAAGCAGTATCATGGAATCGTGAGCGTTTGGAGAAATGTACAGATATATTTATTTGCCCAAGTTTATTTATAGCGAATAAGATGATACAAGGAGGCTTTGATAAAACAAAAATGTGTACACTCTGTAATTTTATAGATATAGAAAAAACAAGGAAGCAAGAGTATAATAAGTTGGATTATTATTGTTTTATAGGTCGTCTATCTAATGAAAAAGGGGTGGTTACATTGGTAAAAGCAGCTCGTCAGTTGCCATATAAATTGAAAATTATTGGTGAAGGCCCCCTGATGGAAGAGTTGAAAATACTGTGCAAAGGAACAAATATCGAACTTGTAGGCTATAAACAATGGCCGGAAATAAAAGAACTATTAGGATGCGCTCGTTTTAGTGTTATTTCATCGGAATGTAATGAAAATAATCCACTTTCAGTGATTGAAGCACAATGTTTAGGAACTCCAGTTTTGGGAGCGTGCATTGGAGGTATTCCCGAATTGGTAGAAGAGGGAAAAAGTGGAATGTTGTTCAAATCAAAAGATATAGTGGACTTAAAAAAGAAAATTGAGATGATGTTCACATATACGTTTGATTACGAATCATTGGCCAAAAAATCACAAGAAAGATACTCTGCTGATACTTACTATAAACAGCTGATGAAGATTTACACCAAGTGATGAGGAAACATATTTCTTTCGTATATATTTAAAATCTTATTATATTATGACTACAAATAATATCCCGTGTCCTACGGACGCGAGCATTATTCTGACGTATCGTTGCCCGATGCGTTGCAAGATGTGTAATGTGTGGCAGTATCCCACAGAAAAGAGTAAAGAAATACAGCCAGAGGAGTTACGTACACTTCCGAAGCTGAAATTTATAAATCTGACAGGTGGCGAGCCTTTCATTCGTGAGGATTTGGATAAGATTGTTGAAGAATGCTATAAACATACGGATCGTATTGTGATTTCCACTTCCGGATGGTTTGAAGACCGTGTGGTAGCATTGGCTAAGAAATTCCCTAATATCGGTATTCGTATTTCTATCGAGGGATTAAGTTGCAAGAATGATGAGTTGCGTGGTCATGCGGGTGGCTTTGATAAAGGGTTGCGTACGTTATTGACGCTGAAAGGTATGGGACTGAAAGACATCGGTTTTGGATGTACAGTATCCAATAATAACTCAAAAGACATGCTTTCGCTTTATCAATTGAGTAAGTCATTGGGAATGGAGTTTGCTACAGCCGCTTTTCATAATTCGTATTATTTTCATAAAGATGATAATGTGATAACGAATAAAGACGAAGTTTGTAAAAATTTTGAACAGCTGATAGAATGGCAATTGAAAGAGAATCATCCGAAAAGCTGGTTCCGTGCTTTCTTCAATATGGGACTAATCAATTATATAGAAGGAGGTCGCCGTATGCTGCCTTGCGAAGCCGGTTCTGCCAATTTTTTTATTGAGCCTTATGGCGATGTGTATCCATGTAATGGTTTGGAAGAAAAATACTGGATGAAGAAAATGGGTAATATCCGTGAGACTCCGAACTTTATGACTATTTGGGAAAGTGAACAAGCACAGCAGGTGCGTGATATGGTACGTAAATGTCCGAAAAACTGCTGGATGGTGGGTACTGCTTCTCCGGTGATGCATAAATATATTAAGCATCCGTTGAAATGGGCATTGAAGAATAAATTCTTGAGTATACAAGGTAAGCCTGCGTGTCTGGACAAATGTTGGTATAATGTGGGACAAGATCCTTGTCAGGGGGATTTAAGAAATAAGTTCTAAAAAAATGAATAGAATAATATTTCTTGATATAGCGAAAGCAATCTGTATTATATTGGTTGTTGTCGGACATTATATGCCTGATAATTCGCCAATGTGGTATGTGATGCTCAATAAGGTGATTTATACATTTCACATGCCACTTTTTATGTTTGTCAGTGGATATGTCTACATTGCTACTAAAAAGATATAAGTTATGGTTCTTTTTTAATGAAGAAAGTGAAGAGACTGATGATACCTTATTTCACAACGTCAGTAATAGTAATCACCATAAAACTACTTACACAAGATTTTATGCTTGTAGAGCACCCTGTAACCCTTTTATCTTTTTTTGAAATATTGTATTTGCCGGTAGCAGGCTATTTCCTTTGGTTTATTTGGGCTTTGTGGTGGATGTTTGTTATTCTTCCTTTCTTCAAAACAAAGACGAGCCGTGATGTACTCTTCTTAGTGAGTGTTTTATTACATTTCATTCCTTTAGAGGTAACATCGCTATTTTGTTTGGAGCAATTTAGAGGAATGTTGGTGTACTTCATGTTCGGTATATTTGCTTTTGAAAATCGGTGGTTATATTACTTTATCGTAAATTTTAAATGGAGTAAGTTGGTGTGTGCTGTACTGCTTTTTATATCAATGGAAGTTATATACTTTCTGAACATGGATGAAAATATAAACATTGTACTTCCTTTCATTGGAATATGGTTTATCATTGAAGCTTCAAAAAGTATTAGTAAAAGATGGGGTGAGGTGAATAAGAATAGTTGGTTGATGTTGGTGTCAGCATCTTCTTATATCATCTATCTTTTTCATACGACCTTTGAAGGAATCACCAAAGCCATGCTTCATAGGATTCCTTTTAATAGTGGTTTATGGTATGTGTTTGTATTCGAATCTATTACTGTTGTACTGATGGGAGTAATAATTCCGATGATACTTCACCGATGGGTCTTAAAAAAATATAAGATAACAAGAATACTTTTTGGTTTGTAATCTGCAAAAAGAATTATAAATGAAAGTCGTAGTAACCGGTACTCGTGGAATCCCTAATATTCTTGGTGGTGTCGAAACACACTGTGAGGAACTTTTTCCTCGTATTGCACAAAAAGGCATTGATATAACTATTATTCGCCGTAAAAGTTACGTTCATGATTCGCTTACAAGATATAAAGGTGTGGAGCTAGTAGATATAGAGACTCCCAAAAAGAAGTCATTCGAAGCTATCATCCATACATTTAAAGCAATTATGAAAGCTAAAAGTCTACATGCGGATATTGTACATATTCATGCTATCGGTCCAGCGCTATTGACTCCTTTGGCACGTTTACTGGGTATGAAAGTTGTATTCACACATCATGGTCCAGACTATGACCGGGACAAATGGGGGAAGGCTGCCAAATTTATGTTGAAAGCGGGTGAACGCATGGGATGTATGTTTGCCAATGAGGTAATCGTTATTTCGGAGGTTATCAATGATATTTTAGTACGTAAGTATAACCGAAAGAATTGTCATCTGATATACAATGGAGTGCCGACATCGGACAAGGTGAAGGATACAGATTATTTGGCGGAACTGGGGATAGAACCGCAGAAGTATGTCTTTGCCATGGGACGTTTTGTTCCAGAAAAGAACTTTCATCAGTTGATTCGTGCTTTTGCAGCTCTGAAACAACAGAGCTATAAACTGGTGCTTGCAGGTGATACAGATTTTGAGGATGATTATTCAAAGAAACTGAAGTCTTTGGCAAAAGAGAATGGGGTAATCCTGACTGGTTTTATTAAAGGTACTAAGTTGCATGAACTGCTGACTCATGCCCGTTGTTTTGTTTTGCCGTCTTCTCATGAAGGTTTACCTATCGCTTTATTGGAGGCGATGAGCTATGATCTTCCAGTAATTGTGAGTAATATCCCTGCAAACCTGGAAGTAGGGCTGGCTTTTGATTGCTATTTTCAGACAGGGAATGAAAAGCAACTCCAGGAAAAATTACAAAAGAATTTAGTGCAGGATTTTTGTCCTGTCCATTATTCAATGGATGAATATAACTGGGATAGAATAGCAGAACAGGTTGTTTCTGTATACAAAAGTATGTTTTAATTTTTATATATTTAAGTTTGTTGTTATGCAGGAAGTCCAACGTTTTAACAAAGTCCTAAAATCTTTGGTCCTTTTGGGGGATCTTATTTTGCTGAACCTGCTTTTATGGGGATTTAATTTGTTACTGGGTACCCGTTTCTGGTGTATCCATTGCGGTTCTATTTTTCAGGGAATGACTCTTATTACTCTGTGCTATTTACTTTGTAACATGCATTCAGGTGTTATTCTTCATCGTCCTGTGGTGCGTCCTGAACAGATCATGATCCGTGTCTTACGTAACATGGTTCCTTTTGTCTTTTTTTCGGTTTGTACGTTGCTTGTTTTTCATTTTCATTTTTCTCATTCCCGCTATTTCGGACTCTTTTATGTTACACTGATAATTGTCATTATTAGCTACCGCCTAATTTCCCGTCATTTTCTGGAGCTTTATCGGAAAAAGGGAGGAAATGTCCGCAAGGTTGTATTAGTTGGGAGTCATGAGAATATGCAGGAACTTTATCATGCGATGACAGATGATCCTACGTCTGGTTATCGTGTACTGGGTTATTTCGAAGATTTTCCTTCGGATCGATATCCGCAGGATGTTCCATATTTGGGACAACCCAATGAAGTAAGTGTTTTTTTAGAAAAATATACGGGAGAGATCAATCAGCTTTACTGTAGTCTTCCTTCTGTGCGCAGTGCGGAGATTGTTCCTATCATTAATTACTGTGAAAACCATCTGGTTCGTTTTTTTAGTGTTCCTAATGTCCGTAATTATTTGAAGCGTAGAATGCATTTTGAATTATTGGGGAATGTTCCTGTACTTTCTATTCGTTGTGAGCCATTGGAATCACTGGAGAACCGTATTATCAAGCGTGCTTTTGATGTTGTTTGTTCAGGGTTATTTCTTATTACGGTTTTTCCGTTCGTTTATATATTCTTTGGAATTGCGATCAAGTTAAGTTCTCCCGGTCCTGTTTTTTTCAAACAAAAACGCAGTGGTGAGGATGGCCGTGAATTCTGGTGTTACAAGTTTCGTTCAATGAAGGTTAATGCGCAATGTGATACTCTTCAAGCCACGGAAAACGATCCTCGTAAAACACGTATTGGAGAGATTATGAGGAAGACTAGTGTAGATGAATTGCCACAATTTATCAATGTATTGAAAGGGGATATGTCTATTGTAGGTCCCCGTCCACACATGTTGAAACATACGGAGGAATATTCCAATCTGATAAATAAGTTTATGGTTCGTCACTTTGTAAAACCCGGGATAACGGGTTGGGCCCAAGTGACGGGCTTTCGCGGTGAGACGAAAGAACTCTGGCAGATGGAGGGACGTGTGCAGCGTGATATCTGGTATATAGAGCATTGGACTTTTTTATTGGATTTATATATCATGTATAAGACGGTGTATAATGCCATACACGGAGAAAAAGAAGCATATTAGAAAATTAAAAATTAGGAATTAAAGGGCGTTTAATTATGAATTTAAGAATTATGATGAGAAGACTTAACAAAAGAAATTCGTGGCTACTATTGTTGCCATTCCTATTGGCTGCCTGCCAGTCTTATAAAAAGGTTCCCTATTTTCAGAATGTGGAAGTTGTGAACGAGGTAGAACAACAGGAAAAATTGTATGATGCCAAGATCATGCCCAAGGATTTGTTGACTATTGTGGTATCGTGTACTAATCCTGAACTTGCGATACCTTTTAACCTGACAGTTGCCAGTAATGCCGGAATAGCCGTGAGTACTTCGTCTTATGTGACTACTCAACCTGTATTACAGCCTTATTTGGTAGATAATGAAGGAAACATAAATTTTCCGGTGTTAGGAGAATTGAAGTTAGGAGGCTTAACGAAAAGGGAAGCAGAACAGCTGATTATAGATAAATTGAAGCCTTACATGAAGGAAACTCCCATTGTAACGGTGCGTATGGTAAATTATAAGATATCTGTTATCGGTGAGGTTACCCGTCCCGGAACTTTTACTATTTCCAATGAGAAGGTAAATTTGTTGGAGGCATTGGCCATGGCAGGTGATATGACAGTATACGGTCTTCGTGATAATGTAAAGTTGATTCGTGAAGACGCAAACGGCAAACAACAGATTGTAACCTTGGACTTGAATAAGGCCGAAACCATTCTTTCGCCTTACTATTGGTTACAACAGAATGATATTATCTACGTAACTCCTAATAAAGCAAAAGCTCGAAATTCAGATGTAGGTAACAGTACCAGTCTTTGGTTCTCTGCTACCTCTATTTTGGTATCCATTGTCAGCCTATTAGTAAATATTTTAAAATAATGATTTGCAATGAAAGAAACAGATTTCAACGAAGCACAAGAATCTAAGGAAGAAAATATAGATGTCAAGGAACTCTTGTTTAAATATTTGCTCCACTGGCCTTGGTTTGTGGGTGCGGTTATAGCGTGTTTGATTGCGGCATGGGTCTATCTTTATATGTCCACTCCTGTATATAATATTTCTGCTACGGTTTTAATAAAGGATGATAAGAAAGGTGGTAGTGCCGGAATGCTTTCCGGGTTGGAGAGTCTGGGATTGGATGGTATGATCTCTTCTTCGCAGAATATTGATAACGAGATTGAAGTTCTCCGTTCAAAGACTATCGTCAAAGAGGTGGTTGAAGATTTGGGACTCTATATTTCTTATACAGACAAGGATGAATTTCCTTCCAGAAACCTGTATAAGACTTCACCAGTACAAGTGAGCTTGACTCCACAGGAGGCTGATTTGTTGGAGGAGCCGATGATTGTAGAGATGATGTTACAACCACAAGGAAGTATGGATGTGACTGTGAAGATTGACGATGATGAATATCAGAAACATTTTGAGAAATTGCCGGCGGTTTTTCCTACTGATAAAGGGACATTGGCTTTTTTCCTGACGCCGGACTCGGTATTATCTTCTAAAAGAACATTGGAAGAAACTACAAATTTGGAAAAGACTACACGCAATATAACAGCAACAATTAATAAGCCTTTGGCTGTAGCGAAAGCGTATTGCAAGAATATGACTATTGAGCCTACTTCCAAAACTACTTCTGTAGCTGTCATATCATTGAAAAACTCAAATGTGCAGCGAGGCAAGGATTTTATCAATAAATTATTGGAGATGTATAATATCAATACGAATAATGATAAGAATGAAGTGGCACAGAAAACAGCCGAATTTATCAATGAACGTATTAGTATTATCTCCAAAGAACTGGGTAGTACGGAAAAGGACCTGGAAAGTTTTAAACGTGGGGCAGGTATTACGGATTTGACCAGTGATGCTCAGATAGCTTTAACTGGTAGTGCTGAATATGAAAAGAAGCGTGTGGAGAATCAAACCCAGATTAATTTGCTGCAGGATCTGCAGAAATATATGCAAAATGAAGGTTATGAGGTTCTGCCCAGTAATATCGGATTGCAGGATTTGAATCTTGCTGCTGCTATCAACCGTTATAATGAGGTGCTTGTTGAGAGAAAACGTTTGCTGCGTACATCAACGGAGAATAATCCTACCATTATAAACCTGGATACCAGCATTAGTGCAATGAAAGAGAATGTCCAAGTCTCTTTAGACAGGGTTTTGCGTGGATTATTTATAACAAAGGCTGATTTGGATCGTGAAGCGAACCGTTATTCCCGTCGTATCAGTGAGGCGCCTGGTCAGGAGCGTGAATTTGTGAGTATTGCGCGTCAACAGGAGATAAAGGCCGGACTTTATCTGATGTTACTTCAGAAGCGTGAGGAGAATGCTATAACTTTGGCTGCTACTGCCAACAATGCAAAGATTATAGATGACGCGATAGCAGATGATGCTCCTGTATCTCCTAAAGGTAAGATGATTTATCTGGTTGCCTTAGTGTTAGGAGTGGGAATTCCGGTGGGAGTTATTTATTTGCTTGAATTAACCAAATTCAAGATTGAGGGACGTTCTGATGTAGAAAAACTGACTAATGTACCTATTGTCGGTGATATCCCATTAACTGATGAAAAACAGGGAGCTATTGCTGTATTTGAGAATCAAAATAACCTGATGAGTGAAACCTTCCGCAATATCAGAACGAATCTTCAGTTTATGCTTGAAAATGACAAGAAGGTGATTTTAGTTACTTCTACAGTTAGTGGTGAAGGTAAATCTTTCATTTCTGCTAATCTTGCTATCAGTCTTTCTTTATTAGGCAAAAAGGTTATTATTGTCGGTTTGGATATTCGTAAACCGGGTTTGAATAAGGTATTTAATATTCCAAGAAAAGAAGTGGGTATAACTCAATATTTGGCCAATCCGGAAAAGAATTTGATGGATTTGGTACAACCCTCTGATGTTAGCAAGAATTTGTATATTCTTCTTGGTGGAACAGTTCCTCCTAATCCGACTGAATTGTTGGCACGCGATGGATTGGATAAAGCAATTGAAACACTCAAGAAGAATTTTGATTATGTAATTTTAGATACAGCTCCTGTTGGTATGGTAACTGATACATTGCTGATAGGACGTGTGGCTGATTTATCTGTTTATGTTTGTCGTGCAGATTATACTCACAAGAATGAGTATACTTTGATCAATGAACTTGCTGAAAATAATAAATTACCTAAGCTGTGTACTGTAATAAATGGTTTGGATCTGAAGAGAAGAAAGTACGGTTATTATTACGGTTATGGCAAATATGGCAAGTATTACGGTTATGGTAAACGATACGGTTACGGTTATGGATATGGAGAACAAACTCACGACAAGGAATAGTAAATCCAACCAATATAATGGTCAATAAACTTCGATGCTGGATGCATAGATGAGATCCATTGATGACCTCTATTTTAAGTTAATAATGTCATAGAGTACTTTTAATACTTTACACAAAAGTGAGATGGAATATGTAGGTCCCTAACTTCATGCTACACACATGAAGAACCCTACATTTTGTGGTCAGGAAATATACAGCGGTGTATTCCTGATCAACGCCCTCATATCGGTGCAAATCCGATGTGATTTCTATTATATCAACTGTCTGTGAAGATCGTTGATATTTTTTTTTGTAAAACAGTGAATGGCGTGATGAATATTTTTTGTAGCTTTGTGAAAAATCGAATTGAAATGGCAAATTTACGAAGATACCCCATTGGGATACAGACTTTTTCGAAGATACGGGAAGGGAATTACCTTTATATTGATAAAACGGAATATGTTTATCGGATGACTCATTCGGCTTCTAGCTATATGTTCTTGAGCCGTCCACGGCGTTTTGGCAAATCATTGCTAACTTCTACGTTACATAGTTATTTTTCCGGTCAGAAAGAGTTATTTCAGGGGTTGGCTATGGAAAAACTAGAGGAGGACTGGGTGGAATATCCGGTGCTTCACTTTGATATGAGTACCGCCAAACATGCAGACTGTGAACAGCTGTTGCAAGAGTTGAATATGAAGCTAATCCGTTATGAGGAGGTTTACGGAAAGATGGAGGGAGAGGTTAATCCAAATCAGCGTCTGGAAGGACTCATCAAGCGCGCTTACGAGCAGACAGGGAAACAAGTGGTTGTGCTGATAGATGAATACGATGCTCCTCTGCTGGATGTAGTACACGAGGAAGAGAGTCTTGGCGTATTGCGTAACATCATGCGCAATTTCTACAGCCTCTTAAAGCGTGTGATCCTTATTTGCGGTATGTGTTTTTGACCGGTATCACCAAATTCTCCCAACTTAGTATATTTAGTGAATTGAACAATATCAAGAATATTAGCATGAATGAGTCTTATGCTGCCATTTGCGGTATTACAGAAAACGAGATACTTGCCCAAATGAAAGATGATGTAGACGCATTAGCCCAAAAACTGGAGGTTGCTTCTGAAGAGGTATTGGCAAAACTGAAAGAAAACTACGACGGCTATCATTTCACTTATCCGTCTCCTGATATATATAATCCATTCAGTTTGCTTAACGCTTTTGCAGATGGTAAATTTAATTCTTATTGGTTTGGTAGTGGTACGCCTACTTATTTGATAAAGATGCTGGATAAATTTGGTGTAGCGCCTTCCGAGATAGGGAGAAAAACTGCAGTTGCGGAGGATTTTGATGCACCTACAGAAAGGATGGTGAGCATTACTCCATTGTTATATCAAAGTGGCTATATCACGATAAAAGATTATGATAAGGAGTTGGATTTATATACATTGGATATTCCTAATAAGGAGGTAAGAATAGGTTTGATGAAAAGTCTTCTTCCTAATTATGTTGCTAGTAAAACACCGGAAACCAATACTATGGTAGCTTATCTTTCCCGTGATATTCGTAATGGTGATATGGATGCTGCTTTACGTCGTTTGCAAACGTTTCTGTCTACCATTCCTCAATGTGATAATACGAAATATGAGGGGCATTACCAACAGATGTTTTATATTATATTCAGTTTGTTGGGCTATTATGTAGATGTGGAGGTTCGTACTGCCAGTGGACGGGTGGATATGGTGCTTCGTACAAAGACTACGTTGTATGTGATGGAATTGAAACTGGACAAGAGTGCGGATAGGGCGATGGAGCAAATTGATCTGAAGAATTACCCCAAACGTTTTGCTTTGTGCGGATTGCCTATAGTAAAGGTGGCTGTCAGTTTTGATAGCGAACAGTGTACAATAGGGGAATGGAAAATTCTAAAAGTTTAATTATATTGCTGATTAATAAATTGTTATATACTAGTATGAATATAAAGAGCTCCGCAAGGGGCTTTTTTCTTTTCTATCCGGAATAAAAGCGGCACCTTTGCATTGTTGATCAACGAAACGTGAATAAATAACTTGAATTTAAATCTTTAAAAAAACGTAGTATGAGTGTAATTTACAAAGTCATTACGCGGCCGACGGATCCGCGTGTTCCCAATTCTCCCAAGAGATATTATCCGCATCTGATCACTTTAGGTCAGTCTGTCAATCTGAAATATATTGCACAGAAAATGCAGGATCGTTCCTCGTTGTCTGTCGGTGATATCAAGAGTGTGATCCAAAATTTTGTGGAAAAGATGAAGGAGCAGCTGCTGGAAGGTAAGTCTGTGAATATTGAAGGTTTGGGTGTCTTTATGTTGACTGCTCGTTCGAAAGGTGCTGAACTGGCGAAGGATATTAATGCCAAAAGTGTAGAGAGTGTTCGTATCTTTTTTCAGGCGAATAAAGAGCTGCGCGTTACAAAGACTGCCACCCGTGCAGATGAGAAGTTGGATTTGATTAGCTTGGATGAATATCTGAAGAAGCTTAATATGACTATTTCTCCTAATGATCCTGAAAAACCGGATGATGGTGGAGAAGAAGGTGGAGGAAATGAAGGTGGCGGTAGCGGAGAAGCACCGGATCCTGCCGCATAATGAATTGTCAATTAATGATTGATGGTTAGGGTGTTTATTTAGTGTTTAATAAAAAAGAAAAATGTCTATGAAAAAAACGTGGAGTATTATTTTGAAAGTGATTATTGCTGTTGCTGGTGCAATTGCCGGAGTGGTCGGTGTACAGGCAGCAAACTTGTAATTGATTATCTTATAAATAGGTATATTTATGAATGAATAACAGGCGGGAAAAATCCCGCCTGTTTGTGTTTTAGATATAATTAGAGAATTATACTTCCTCGCATACTCTCATTTCCATTCCTTTATACACTACTACAATCTTATGCAACTGTGTGGTGCCAATTGCATTTTTCACTGTATCAGTATCAGCATAACGGTTTGTTTGGGCGATACCTTCCAATCGTAATTCTTCCACACGATTCTCTGAATCTTTGTATTTGGCATATTTCAACTCGATTATGTAGCTGTGTTTCATGTCGGGATAAATATCCAATAATGGAGATAGGAAGATGTCGGCATATCCCTCTTGTGTGTCTGCCTCCGAAATGGGACGGTAGAATCGGTTTTGTGCAGTCATGGCTAATGTGAAACCATGCACGAAAAATTCTCCCTTTTGTTTGTCACGCTGGGAGGCATAACTCTTCAGGCAATCGGCTATATAATCAAAATATGCTTTCCATGTACCTCGATAAGCGAGTGAACTGGATAATTCATTTTTTTCATAATTACTGAAGCTTAAGTTGGCTTCATTGTAAGTGTTCAATAGATAGGTGTAAAGCTGTTCGCGGACTACTTGATTAGGAATGGTGAGTTTGCACTTTCCTTCATGTGTACCATTAATAGTAAGCATACCAAAATAATAGAGTAGGCTGATGAAGTTGTCTGGATCAATAATACTGGCGGCTGGAAATCCTTTCTTCACTTCTCCAGTGATGTAGCTTGGCTTATTAAGGTCTGTATGATGGAAGCATCGTGCGCAAACTCTTTATCTTTGCGGATGAGCATACGCAATTTCTCGTAGTCGATACGGATGTTGTCTTCTACCATGTCCTTCGGTACTTCACCGTATCGGATGTAGTTTTTGACGAAATAAAGCACCATGTTAGAATTGTACATAGTGGTTTGACCATAACATTCTTGTGCAAAGCAGTAATTATCATACCACGGTTTCATAATTTCTATCAATTCATCGATGGTATGGTTGAAATGCCCTGTATTAGAATAATAAGTTAACATTTCGCGAACTTCACTTTCTGTGAATCCCATCATTTCATTGAATTCTGATGAAAGGGAGTAATTAGTGCCGATATTGAAGCCGCTGGTCAAGTCATCCATTGTTACGGGACTGACACCTGTGATGAAACAACGTTTGATGCTGGAGTCGGTACCGGATTTTATTTTATTGAAGAAGGCACGTAAATAACCTTCTTTGTGTGTCTCATCAGTGTAACGGTTCATGCTGTCGACATCAGAGAGTATTGTATTGGTGAAATGGTCATATTCATCAATGAAGAGATAAATCTTTTGATTTACACGAGCGCATTCCGTAAACAGATATTCGAATTGGCTGACTGCCCCGTCTTTTTCGTTCATTTTTTCTTTGATTCCTTCGGGTAAATAGTCGGCATAAACATCGCAGAAATAGTCAAATACGATTTTGCAATGTTCGTCTAGACCTTTGCGGTAGCTGTGTAAATCTCCACTGATTCCTGAGAAATTTAATTTTATTACTAGATAGCTATTACGGTCTTTCGTAGGGTGCTTTCCGATATAAAGGTCGCCAAATAAAGCGTCAAACTTATCTTTGGTACGTATGTCATAATAATGTTGAAGCATATTCAAGGTCAGACTTTTTCCGAATCGACGCGGACGGATAAAAAAGAAGAAACGATCCGACTGCTCTATCAAAGGGATGAAAGCGGTTTTATCCACGTAATAATAATTGTCCAAACGAATGTCCTCGAAGTTCATCATACCATAAGGTAACAACTTCCTGTCTGATAATACATATTCCATAATTTATACCTTTTATATGAATATACTTTGAATAAGTGTAGACAAAGATACTTCCTTTCCGCTACTTTCCCAAACAAACGTTCTTTCTTTTTGGTTTCGTACTATTTGTTATGAGTGCCGCTCCATATTTTAACAAAATAGAAATTATAATCAAACTCGTTGGCTGAATAGCGGATTTTATCTACCTTTGTACCTTAATTAAATGCGTCATTTTAAGCAAGAAAAAACATGATTCGAAAAATAATAAAGGCTCTTTGGATATTTCTGGCAGTCATTGTGTTGGCTATTGTTGTCATCTTTGTCTCTATCTCAAAGGGTTGGATTGGCTATATGCCTCCTGTAGAGGAACTTGAGAATCCGAGCTATAAATTTGCAACGGAGATTTTCTCTGAAGATGAAAAAGTGCTTGGTACGTGGTCTTACAGTAAGGAAAACCGGGTGTACACAGCTTACAAGGATTTGTCGCCTAGTATTATCAATGCTCTTATTGCAACGGAAGATGTTCGTTTTGTCGAACATTCAGGAATTGATGCCAAGGCATTGTTTCGTGCGTTTGTAAAACGTGGTTTGATGTTTCAGAAAAATGCAGGTGGAGGTAGTACCTTGTCGCAACAGCTTGCCAAACAGTTGTTTACAGAGAATGTGGCGAGAAATACACTGCAACGTCTTTTCCAGAAACCGATTGAATGGGTGATTGCGGTGAAGCTTGAACGTTACTACACCAAAGAGGAAATATTGAGTATGTATCTCAATAAATTTGATTTCCTGAATAATGCGGTTGGTATTAAAACTGCTGCGCATACCTATTTCGGCTGCGAACCGAAGGATTTGAAGATTGAAGAAGCGGCTACGCTGGTTGGTATGTGTAAGAATCCGTCGCTTTACAATCCGGTTCGTTTCAACGAACGTTCGCGTGGCCGTCGTAATGTAGTGCTTGAGCAGATGCGTAAAGCTGGTTATATCACAGATGCAGAATGTGATTCTTTGCAGGCTCTTCCGCTGAAACTAAAATATAACCGCGTTGACCACAAAGAGGGATTGGCTACCTATTTCCGCGAATATCTCCGTGGTGTGATGACAGCACCGAAACCGGTAAAAAGTGATTATCGTGGTTGGCAAATGCAGAAATTCTACGAAGATTCTATTGCGTGGGAAACTAACCCGTTGTATGGCTGGTGTGCAAAAAATAAAAAGAAAGACGGTACGAATTATAACATCTATACAGATGGATTGAAGATTTATACAACGATCAATTCACGTATGCAACAATATGCAGAGGATGCCGTAAAAGAACACTTGGGTGACTATTTGCAACCTGTATTCTTCAAAGAAAAAGAGGGAAGCAAAAATGCCCCGTATGCAAGATCACTACCGGAAAAACGAGTAGAAGAGTTGCTGACAAAAGCTATGAAGCAGACGGATCGTTATCGTCTTATGAAAGAGGCGGGAGCTTCGGAACAGCAGATTCGTAAAGCGTTCGATACCCCGGAAGAAATGACTGTCTTTTCCTGGAAGGGAGATAAAGATACAATTATGACACCGATGGATTCCATCCGTTACTACAAATCTTTCCTGCGGACAGGATTCATGTCGATGGATCCGGTAAGCGGACATGTGAAGGCTTATGTAGGCGGACCGAATTATGTATATTTCCAGTATGATATGGCAATGGTGGGACGTCGTCAGGTAGGTTCTACTATCAAACCGTATTTATACACATTAGCAATGGAAAATGGCTTT
This sequence comes from Bacteroides sp. AM54-2NS, assembly GCF_003602935.1. NCBI lineage: Bacteria > Pseudomonadati > Bacteroidota > Bacteroidia > Bacteroidales > Bacteroidaceae > Bacteroides > Bacteroides sp. AM54-2NS. The sequence goes on along the minus strand of NZ_QTMZ01000035.1, from coordinate 7,764 downwards.
TCTCCTTGTGATCAGACACGCCACGTAGAGCAAACGTTGATTGATGAGAACGGAACTCCTTGGACGCCTCGTAATGCAAATAATAAACGTTATGGGGAAATGGTGACTCTGAAGTGGGGATTGGCTAATTCTGATAACTGGATTTCTGCTTATTTGATGGGCAAACTGAATCCGTATAATCTTGTACGTTTGATCCATAGTTTTGGGGTTCGTAATAAAGCAATTGACCCGGTGGTTTCGCTTTGTCTGGGACCTTGTGAAATTTCTGTCGGTGAGATGGTAAGTGCATATACAGCTTTTGCCAATAAAGGAATTCGTGTGGCTCCATTGTTTGTTACACGCATTGAAGATAGTGACGGTAATGTGCTTTCTACCTTTGCACCGCAAATGGAGGAGGTGATAAGTATTTCAAGTGCATATAAAATGCTGGTTATGTTGCGCGCCGTTATTAATGAAGGAACAGGTGGACGTGTTCGTCGTTATGGAATTACCGCTGATATGGGTGGAAAAACAGGTACGACCAATGATAACTCTGATGCTTGGTTTATGGGATTCACTCCTTCGCTGGTATCCGGTTGTTGGGTAGGTGGTGACGAACGTGACATCCATTTCGGTAAAATGACCTATGGACAGGGAGCTGCTGCTGCTTTGCCTATTTGGGCATTGTATATGAAGAAAGTGTATGATGACCCGACTTTGGGATATGACCAGCAGGAGAAATTTAAACTTCCTGAAGGATTTGATCCGTGTGCCGGTTCGGAAACTCCGGACGGAGAGGTGATAGAAGAGGGGGGATTGGACGATCTTTTTAACTAAGTCTGAAATAAGTATTAAGTATAAAGTATTAACCGTAGCGTTTGGGGCACTGAACTGTAGGTGTAATATCTCTAATATCTAATGTTTAATACTTAATACCTAATACTTAAATACTTATTTTTTAATGCATAGGTATATTGTTTGCATAGGGAGTAATTACAACAGGAAAGAGAATTTGACTTTTGCCAGACAGGAACTGACTGAATCGTTCTCTTCTATATGTTTTGCGCCCGAATTGGAAACTGAACCTTTATTTTTTAAGAATCCGGCCTTGTTTGCCAACCAAGTGGTTATGTTCTTTTCCGATAAAGATGAAGAGGTAGTGAGGAAAATGCTGAAAGATATAGAACAGAGGTCCGGACGTCGTCCGGAAGATAAAAAAGAGGAGAAAGTTTGTCTGGACATTGACATGCTTTTATATGATAACAAAATAGTAAAACCGGAGGATTGGCAAAGGGGATATATACAACAGTCATTATCTGCCTTCCATTCTTCATTATTTATTAAGTAGATGAAATTTCTTGGAATTATACCTGCCCGCTATGCATCCACTCGTTTTCCTGCAAAACCGTTGGCTATGTTGGGTGGAAAAACTGTTATACAACGTGTGTATGAGCAAGTGGCTGGCGTTTTGGATGACGCTTATGTAGCCACGGACGATGAGCGTATTGAAGCTGCTGTCAAGGCGTTCGGAGGTAAGGTTGTGATGACTTCTGTTCATCATAAAAGCGGTACGGACCGCTGTTATGAAGCCTGTACAAAGATTGGAGGTGACTTTGATGTCGTGGTCAATATACAAGGAGATGAACCTTTTATTCAGCCTTCACAATTGGATGCGGTAAAGGCTTGTTTCGAAGATGTAACCACGCAGATTGCCACGCTGGTGAAACCTTTTACTGCAGATGAACCGTTTGCTGTACTGGAAAACGTAAATTCACCGAAAGTGGTAGTCAATACGAACTGGAACGCGCTTTATTTTAGCCGATCCATTATTCCTTATCAGCGTAATGCCGAGAAACAGGACTGGCTGAAGGGACATACCTACTACAAGCATATCGGACTGTATGCCTATCGTACAGATGTGCTGAAGGAGATAACCATGCTTCCGCAGTCTTCTCTGGAACTGGCTGAATCTTTGGAGCAGCTCCGTTGGCTGGAGAACGGATATAAAATAAAGGTGGGCATTAGTGAAGTAGAAACCATCGGAATCGATACCCCGCAAGATTTGGAACGGGCAGAAGAGTTTTTGAAGAATAGAATCTAATCGTATGGATCGTAAAATACAACCTGAAATACAAACCCTGAAAAATTTTCGTATACTTCCTCCCGTCCGAATGACATTGCCAAATGGTATTCCATTGACTGTTATTAATGCGGGTGAACAGGAAGTAGTACGCATAGATGTGCTTTTCGCTGGAGCCCGTTGGCAGCAGTCGCAGAAACTGCAAGCCTTGTTTACAAACCGGATGTTGCGCGAAGGTACGACAAAATATACGGCTGCTACCATTGCCGAGAAACTGGATTACTACGGTTCGTGGCTCGAACTGTCCAGCTCGTCGGAGTATGCATACATCACTGTTTATTCGTTGAATAAGTATTTGGCGAAAACATTGGAAGTGGTAGAATCCATGATTAAAGAACCGCTTTTTCCGGAAAAAGAATTGCATACTATCCTCGATACCAATATCCAACAATATCTGGTCAATACTTCCAAAGTTGATTTCCTGGCACATCGTGGTCTGTTGAAGTCGCTTTATGGCGAACAGCATCCATGTGGTAAAATAGTGGTGGAGGAAGATTATCATGCTATCACTCCGGAAGTGCTTCGTGAATTTTATGAACGGTATTACCATTCGGGCAATTGCTCTATTTTCTTATCCGGCAAGGTGACGGAGGATATTATCAGCCGGGTGACGGATACATTCGGCACTTCTTTTGGTCAACATCAACAGCCGGCATCGAAATTAAGTTTTTCTTTTACTGCCGTTCCCGAAAAGAGGATTTTTATAGAACGTGAGGATGCCATGCAGAGTGCTGTAAAGATGGGATATACAACCATCACTCGTAACCATCCTGATTATCTGAAACTCCGGGTATTGATGACTTTATTCGGAGGCTATTTCGGCAGTCGTCTGATGTCTAATATCCGTGAAGAAAAGGGGTATACTTATGGCATTTCAGCAGGAATCATGTTTTATCCGGATAGCGGATTGCTGGCTATATCGACAGAAACGGATAATGAATATGTGGAACCGTTGATACAGGAAGTATATCATGAAATTGACCGTCTGCATCAGGAACCTGTGTCGATGGAAGAACTGACTATCGTACGCAACTATATGTTGGGCGAAATGTGCCGTAGTTATGAGTCTCCTTTCTCACTTTCGGATGCATGGATCTTTATTGCTACTTCCGGTCTGGATGATGACTACTTTTCACGTTCTCTGCTGGCTGTAAACGAGGTTACTCCTGCAGAAATACAAGATTTGGCACAGCGCTATTTGTGCAAAGAGACATTAAAAGAGGTCATTGCAGGTAAAAAGTTGTCATAAATTGCTTTCCGAAAGTGGGCTGTTTGGGATAGAAATTGTATCTTTGTCCAAATTGTAATTCTAAAATGAGTAACGACTAAAACCAATGAGGAAATATCTATATACTACACTTTTATTGGCTCTCCTCGCACAAGAGGGAGTAATGGCACAAGAAAATGAAGGAAAAAAAGGCGGATTTTTCGGAAAAATTAAAGATACATTCTCCACTGAAATAAAGATTGGCAACTATACTTTTAAAGATGGTAGTGTCTATACGGGAGAAATGAAAGGCCGAAAACCGAACGGAAAAGGAAAAACGGTTTTTAAAAACGGTGATGTCTTTGAAGGTGAATATGTGAAAGGGAAACGTGAAGGATATGGAATTTATATGTTCCCCGACGGAGAAAAATATGAAGGACAGTGGTTCCAGGATCAGCAGCACGGAAAAGGTATCTATTATTTTATGAATAATAACCGTTACGACGGTATGTGGTATCAGGATTATCAGCATGGTGAAGGAACTATGTATTATCATAACGGTGATTTGTATGTAGGTCATTGGGTAAATGATAAGCGTGAAGGCGAAGGTACATATACTTGGGCAAACGGTGCCAAATATACCGGTCACTGGAAAAATGATAAGAAGAACGGTAAAGGTATCATGAACTGGGATGACGGCTGTAAATACGATGGAGACTGGAAAGATGATGTTCGTCACGGAAAAGGGGTATTTGAGTATACCAATGGAGATAAATATGATGGTGACTGGGCGGATGATATTCAACATGGAAAAGGTACTTATTACTTTCACACGGGCGACCGTTATGAGGGCTCGTATCTCTTAGGTGAGCGAACCGGTCCAGGAGTTTATTACCATGCTAACGGTGATAAATATGTAGGTAATTTCAAGAACGGCATGCAAGACGGAAAAGGTACTTTTACCTGGGCGAATGGTGCTGTGTATGAAGGAAGCTGGAAAAATAATAAACGTGATGGTAAAGGAATTTATAAATGGAGCAATGGCGATGTTTATGACGGTGACTGGAAAGATAACCGTCCCAATGGACAAGGCACTCTGAAAACTGTTGCTGGTATGCAATATAAAGGTGGGTTCGTTGATGGATTGGAAGAGGGTCAAGGCGTACAAATCGACAAAGATGGTAATCGCTTCGATGGCTTTTTCAAACAAGGAAAGAAGGATGGTCCTTTTGTAGAAACAGATAAAGATGGAAAAGTGATTAAAAAAGGAACCTATAAATTCGGAAGACTCCAATAATAAATGAAGAATGATGAATGATGAATGAAAAATTGGTTGCTTACTATCACCAATTCAAATTCTTAGTAGGGATATTCAGTAAATGTTCCTCTTTCTAAAAAATCAAGAGAAAAGCTTTGCTTTACGTGAGCTTTTCTCTTGATTTTTTCGTTCAACTCTCCCAGTCTTCTATCTTTTTTGTAGAATATTGTTTACATATTCTTATTTTTTCCTTCCCACCCATGCATTATGTACATGTCTTTTTTAGGGGAAGTTAAAACCTCTCCTGTTTTTCCTGTTATTTTAGTTAGATTATGCTGCCTTTCTTTTTTTCTTTTCGACCTTTTCTATCATACATACCGCATTGGCTGTATGTATCCCAAAGAAAATCCAAAGTACTTCCGTTTTCCTGTTTCTAGCTTTTATCCTGGCCAGTGAGTAATGTTGTTTCTGCGTTCCAAAACTTCCTTCCAGGCGGGTAGCTCTTTCACGGCTGAGTTCCGACCGTAAGATTTTCCGAAGCGGCTCATCTTTGGCAGCTCTGCCCTTACGCTTAAAGGAAGTACTTATATGATATTTTGTACAAAATTTCCGGTTGGCATTATTGGCATAGATTGAATCCGCCGCAAGCGCCTTAACCCTAACCCCGGTCAGTTGTTGTTGCAGATGAATACAGTCTTTCAAACGTACTCCTTCGTTAAAAGCCTTAAAGGAGATATGTTCTATAAAGGAGATTCCGTCTATCTGTATATTGTTGACTTTGGCTCCGAATTCAACGGATTTGGTTTCCTTGCCTCTGATAATGGGGCGAAGGTAATGCCGGTCGATACTCACGATACGGTTGGACACTTTTTTGCCTGCAAATAAATTCTTCCCTTGCTCAAGGACTGTCTGTATGACCGAGAAACGTCTTTGGTAATCAGAGGATAGTGTAAGCCTGTTCCTGTAGGATGAATGAAGCAGCTCCAGCTGGTCAAGTAACTTTTCCAATAACTGAAGTAACCTTCGTGTAATCATACGAGTCTGTGATTTCTTGCGTTTACGCAGTTTGCTATAAGCAAGATAGGCACGGCGTACATCAAGATACTTGTTACGGGGACGTTGTATGTGCAAGGTCTGGCAATGTTTGCACAGATGACGATGAAGCCATACAATACCTTCCCATAAGAGTTTGGTATCAGTAGGGAAACGCAGATGACTTTCATAACAGGTGGCATCGGTCATACAGACATGAAGGTTCTCAAGATAAGGTGTCCAATGCTCGGCAAGAATGAGCTGGAGGGACTCAACGTCAAGGCGATCCGCTAGTTCCTGACGAATTGCACTAACGATTTTAGGATTGGTTAGTGGATGAAGCGGATCAATCTGAACACCACAAAATAACTGGTAATGAATATTACCGTTTAAATGCTCAATCAGTTGTGCATCGGAAAAGTTGGTATAGGACTTCAAGACCATCAAGGCTATTTTACCTTCGGGAGAAAAATAACTTTTACGCCCAAAAGGAGAGGACTTCAAATGCATTTGTCGGGCCAGTTCCGAGAAAGGGAACAGAGAATGGAGGCGACCTAATTCACTCGTTGCAAAACTTTGACGATATTTTTTAAGCATATCGAACTCGGTAAAACCTAAACAAGGTTCGATTTCTGAGATTTTTTGTATCTTTACCATGTGTTTTTATTTTTAATTACCCCCGTTTTGGCCGTCAAACCGTTTTTGGGGGGGAATGCTTAAAGATACAAAAAAGGCAACTAACTCGCAATGAATTAGTTGCCTTAAATTTTATTATTTTAGGAATATCCCTTAGTATGTTGAGACAAATAAGAAAGCCGGCTAAACTTGAAATTAGCCGCTTTCTTATTCTTCATTCTTTATTTATCATTCTTCATTTAAATGATATATTGTGACTGATAGATTCGTTATTCATTACTCGTTTGATTGTTTCAGCAAACATATCAGCAATGCTCAACTGTTTCACTTTCGGGCATTTCTTAGCGTAAGGGATACTGTCAGTAAATACCATTTCTGTCAGGGCAGACTCTTGCACACGGAAAGAAGCCGGATCAGACATTACGCAATGACTGGCAATAGCGCGTACAGATTGGGCACCGGCTTCCAACATGATGTTGGCTGCTTTGGTGATTGTTCCTGCTGTGTCTACGATATCATCAATCAAGACAACGTTTTTACCTTCCACGTCACCGATGATTTGCATAGATGCTACTTCATTGGCTTTTTCACGTGATTTGTTGCAGAGTACCAATGGTACGCCAAGGTATTTGGAGAAAGTGCTGGCGCGTTTTGAACCTCCTACGTCCGGTGTAGCAATAACCAGATTTTCCAACTGTAAAGACTGGATGTAAGGGAGGAATACTGCTGATGCGTACAAGTGATCTACCGGGATATTGAAGAATCCCTGGATCTGGTCAGCATGCAAATCCATCGTAATCAGTCGGTCGATACCTGCAACAGACAGCAGATCAGCTACCAACTTAGCCCCGATAGATACACGAGGTTTGTCTTTTCTATCCTGACGAGCCCATCCGAAATAGGGGATTACAGCTACAACGCTCTTTGCTGATGCACGTTTAGCAGCATCAATCATCAGGAGAAGTTCCATTAAGTTGTCTGAGTTAGGGAAAGTGGATTGAACCAGGAATACATGTGCGCCACGAATTGACTCCTCGTATGAAACCGCAAATTCGCCATCGGCAAAATGGGTAATGTTCATATTTCCCAGAGGACAATCCAGGCTCGCGCAGATTTTTTCTGCAAGATATCTCGAGTTCGTTCCCGAGAATACCATAAAGGGTGCTTTTTCGCTCATTTTGTAATAGATGTTACCTATTTGTTAATTTGCCTGCAAAGGTAGGAATTTCTCTTATTATTTAGAAGGACTTATTGTATAAAAAATATTTTTCTCTCCAACTTATCGGAAATATTTGTAGATTTGCTTTCTGAAAACAGTTAATAGTCAAAAATGAGTTCACGTTTTCCTTTATATATAATAGGTATAGTGTTGTTTACCTCTTTTTTTTCGTGCACTGATATGGTGCCGACCAAAGAGGTGCGCCTGATTGATTCTTTAAACGGGAAAGCGTATACTTATCGTTATCGAAGCTTGGATTCCTCCTATAAATATGCCAATGAAGCTTATCAACA
>NZ_QTMZ01000034.1:0-61915 GCF_003602935.1 Bacteroides sp. AM54-2NS | reverse complement strand
GAAGACTTCTGTCAATAGGAAAAGGAAGAAGGCTGGATGGAGTGATGAGTATCTAGCTAATTTGATAAACAACTTTATTAAAGCGTTTTAACTCGTGCGTTTTCCCTGATGCACTGGAGCGATGCTTTCCAACGCTTCATCAGGAATCACCTTTAACTTCCCTTCTTCTATTCCGGCACGAAATAAACCACTTCCCGTACCTATAAAAAAATGGTTACCATCTGTCTGTTCAATGGTAGTTATTTCACCGTCGACCGGCACCGACATATGTAACACTGTTCCGGTATGGGTATCATACCAGGTAATGCTATCTTTACAGCACAACCATATACGGTCATTTTTGTCCAAATAACCATAATTCAGAAATGCTTGCGACTTATTTCTGATCAGTTCCGGATGCACATAAGCCAGTTCAAACTTGTCATGCTGCGAATCATACCTAAAAATACGACCTTTCTGACCAATTACCCATAATACATTTCCGTTGTCCATATAAAGCCAATTCAAGGCAATCCGTGAATCCAACGTCATGTTATCGTCTGAAAAGTTGTAATGCTTGATATGTTTGCCATCATAACGGTCTATCCCTTCTTGAGTCAGAAACCACATATACCCCCGTCGGTCTTTTTGGATATGGTATATTTTCTGATTATTCAACCCGTCTTCCAGTCCTATGTACTTATAAATCTGTCCCTTACTTAGTCGTCCCTTAAAAAGTACTCATCTGCGGGATATTGCAAGAAAACAGTGTCCCGCAGATTTTTTCAACAAGTAGCCAAAGAACCCTCATGGCTCTTTTGAAGTTGTACGCTGCTGCGGCTAAGAGCAGATTGACAACATCCCCGAACACACCTTTATAAAAGTTGCGTCCTAAACGAAAGTCTGATTTCAAATGCCCGATAGTCGGCTCTATTCCTGCACGCTTGCAGAATAGCTTATGTTTCTTCTTGCGTGTGTAATAACTGTCTTTCCTGTTTGGAACATCGGGTATCAGTATCCCGGTGCCGCCCACCTCTTTCTTTCCTCTGTACCCCCTGTCCCCGGCCAACTTCCTGATCTTCTTTCCGGTAATGCGTTCCACCTGCCTGAGGGATTCTTCAATGGTATGCCCGTCATATTCATTCCGGAAAGACTTGGCACCCAGTATGACACCGGTAATTGAGCGGACGATTGAAACCTTGTTGCCGAACTCGTATTTCTTATGTTCTTTCCCCTTGCTGATACACTGCACCTCCGGTTCATGCAGGGAATAGATTTTCCCGGGAGAATTGCGCTTCTGTGAAAGCACCCGCTCAAAGAGGTCGAGCAGGGAGTCGTAGCCGTGGTTTTCTTTCAGGTTGCGCCTCAGTTCCCTGACAAGCCTTCCCGCAATGGTGCGCAGCCGCTTGTCCGCTTTCAGGGCCTTGCCACGGTTCTTGGGGTGGTTACGGAAACGCTGGTCACGGTAGATCTTCTTGAGGACAAAGGTATAGCTCTGGCGCAAAGGAAGCCTAAGGATTTTACGACAGACAACACTTTGCGGACTATCTTTTTATGCAACTTCGCATCCGTGGGATAAGTCACGTTCTTTTCCTGTACCGTGGAATCGATGAAGGCCGTGCAGTGATGGTCCGGGCCGTCGTCCTCCTGATTGACGCGGATACTTTCTGACAGAATCAGTTCCATGCCATTTTCTCCGACACGCTTACGGAAGTGTACCAGTTCGCTTGCATTGCAGGGATAGGAAGGCGTGAATTCCAACATACCGCAAAAGTACTGGTAATAAGCATTCTCGCTCCATTGTTCAACAACCGATTCATCGGACAGGTTACGCACGTGCTTAAGAATCAGAAGTCCGCACATCAGGCGGATGGGTTTGGCCGGACGACCGTTGACGGCACAGTATAGCGGGGAGAAAGCTTCTTCAAAACGGCGCCAGTCTATCTTATTGGCAAGCAGGTATAAGGGATGCCTGGGATTCAGCTGGTCTGTCAAAGAGCTGAACAAGGAGGGCTGAGGGGTGGTCTTGTTTATCATAATAATCTGCAAGTTTTCAACCATAAAGATACAAAAACTTGCAGATATATCAAAGCAATTTATATATTAATATGTTGATTATTAGGCGTAAAAGCACATTCTAAGGGGCGACTACTTACAGTACAATTAATGAGAAGAAGTACAAACAAAAAGAATCCTCTCATTTTTACAAAATTACTCATGTCTTTCACTAATATTCAAAAAATACTCTGCAAAAATATGAAAAAATTAATTAAAACGCAAGTCGAAAAATGTATTCATATTTCAACCATCAATTAATATTAATAGTCATATTTCCAGTTTTAAATTTGTTGAATATTGTAAAGAAGAGCTAGAATTTCAGCAGCCCCTTAATATGTAAAATTTCATAAATGCATAAATAAAAGCTATTCTAACATTATTAAAATAGCTTTTTATTTATATATCATCTATTAAACAATACGGTAGTTACACTCTCTTTTCCTAGATAAAAAGACTTTGCTTTTATCAGTGGAGCATTGCATACTACCGGAGTTTGCCATTCTATGGAACTTTCCGTAGGCTCACTTCCATCGGTTGTGTACCGGATTACCGCATTGGGGATGGCAGTATTAGCCAGTAGTAATCCATCCCTTGTCATAATACCGGGAGGAGACACCCGGAAATTTATTCCTCGCTTTGCCAAACGTGGCAACTCATAATCTATAATACCGGCATTGTATTTCCGTTTGGCATCCATATATACTTTGCCGTCCGGAGATAATGCCCACGATGGTTGAACATTCCAAGCACGTTCTGCCAATCCGAAGACTTTTGGGAAAAGATAATATTCTACCTGTTCAAAACTACGGATTGTTTCCGACCATATTTGTCCGGATAGACCTTTGATATTCTGATAACCTTCCTTTGTCAAGGGTTGTTTTCCGTTTGAAGCTGCTTTCACATCAACAGGTTCACCTTTCAAATTCCGTCGTAAAGACTTATAAATATCAAAAGGCAACATATCAAACGTCACATATTCATCCACATAACCGCCCCAACGCAATCCCGGTTCCTCCACATGATAGCAATAGGCCATATCCAAATAGAAGTTACCCACATTACAGAGTATAATCGGGTAGCCCGCATTAGCTAGCTTATACGGTACTTCATCCCCACCCTGCTCCGGAATGGTGTTCCAGCAATAATTTAATACCTTACTGTTTCTGAAATGTTCGTTAACGGTATTATCAGGATTCATAACAATGTCCTGCCATCCGACTGCCTGTATGTTACGTTTGTCCAGCATTTCCAATATTTGTTCCAGAAAATAATCCTTCAGATCCCGTATCTTAGTCAGTCCGTTCTCTTGCATAAAAGTGCGGCAGATAGAAGAACCTTCCCAAATACCTTCTGGTACTTCATCTCCACCCACATGGAAAGCAGTCAGTTCTACTCCTGCATCCTGATACATCTGCACGATTTCGTCAATCACTTTTTCAAGAAAATGATAAGTGGAAGGCATGGCAACATTAATCACATTGTCTGTGAAATTTTGTGCCGACAGATATTGGGAAGTATCTGCAAAGTCAGTCAAAAGATATTCTTCCGCTTTCGATTGGTCTGTATCTATATATTTCTGATAACGGGCATTCATGGCTTTAATCGCTGCCCGGGAATGTCCGGGAATGTCTATTTCGGGAATAACTCTGATATGCCTTTCTTTCGCATATTTCAGAATATCCATGAAGTCACTGCGAGAATAATATCCATTGGCCAATGAAGTAGTATCTGTCTCATTCCATCCCCAGGCATACGCAGGATAAAGACATGTCTGTTCATCTATGGTATGTCCTCTGCGAGAAGCTATTTCTGTCAATTCCTCCAATCCGGGTATTTCCACACGCCAGGCCTCATCGTCACTCAAATGCAAATGCAGTACATTCATCTTATAGAATGATAATATATCGATCAGTTTCAGCAGGTCCGCTTTCTTTGTAAAGTTGCGGGCTACGTCCAACATAATTCCCCGATGCCCCATGTCCGGATAATCGGTTATATGAAGATTAGGTATCGGAGAAGAAGTTAGTTCCATGTTATCTAATAAGGCAAGCAATGTTTGACAAGCATTAAATATGCCATGTGTATCACTAGCTTTCAAAGTCAACCGGTTATTCTTTATCACGATTTCGTAATATTCATCGGGATATTGACAGGTAATAGGAACCTCCATTTTCTTCAATTCAATGATTGTTTCTTCATCCTTATCGGAAACGCTGCATCTTAATAATGAAGTCAATTGACTTTTCAATAAAAGAGCTTCCTCTTTAAACGCATCATCAAACTTCAGACAGACTTTTTGAGAGAAAGAAGAAACACCGCCCGTCTTTTCCACTTTTTTAGGAGCAGGAAAAAGAGAAAGCATATCACAATCTACCGGTTTGCTGAAATCATCATTCTGCTTATAGAAATAATTTCCATCTGCATAGGGAAAGCTGTTCCTCGAGCTAACCCATTGGGTATCGGGCTTAAAAAGCTCGATCTCGATGGGGACATTTTGCGGTTGTAACGGTTTTCCTTTTTCATCGGTAGTTACCATATAAGCCCCTTCAGGAACCGAGGACACATTAATCACATTTCCTTCACTCAATATGGTAAAAGTGATTGTTTCACCCGGTGGCAATGCCTGGTAGTGTTCAGTGGGGTACATTTTATAGTAAGTCGAACCCAAACATTCAATTTCCAGCGGTGCATTAATAGGTTGCTGATAATAAATAGGTGTCTGATTAAAATAGATCACCCAATTATTAGTCAGAGATTTATCCCCATTATTCGTCAGGCAGAATGTATTCTTAAAATATCTGGCTTCCACACTATCTTTTTCCAGTTTCCATGTTAAGGATAGCTGTGAGGAAGGGGGCTGTTTACCAGCCCCGCAACCAAACAGGCATATCCCCAACATCATTATCCATATATTCCTCATAGTTATCATAAGGGAATTATTTAGTTAATGAACGAATACATTCCACCTCTTCTGCCGAATAAGGAGTTCCATCACTACGGAATATATCGTGGAACCACAATGGAGGTTCAACAACATCAGGCAATGGAGTATCCCATGCAAAGATCGTATTTGTTTTTCCGGCTACAAGGCCCCAGTTGATTGCACCGATATTTTCTCTCTTCAGCATTGGCATAATATCCTGGAAAGTACTATTTTGAGTACGTGCCATATATTCTGTACAAATCATCGGGCGACCGTATTGCTTCAATGTATCAATGAGTTGCTGATGCGAATTCACGCCTTCATACGTGTGGTATGTTATCACATCCGAATTTTCCAATTGGAACTTATTCAGATTAGTCAGACTCATATCCCAAACTCCGGCCGACAGAGGTTGTGACGGATTCACCGTTCGTCCCCACGTAAATATTTTCTGCAATAACGGCAAACTTCTTTCACCGTATCTATATCCTCCCGAACCTCCGGGTTCATTATATAAGTCCCATAATACGATTCTCTTATCATCCTTAAAGGTAGTCAGGATATCTTTCACATAGCTTTCCAATATCGGAAGTATCACTGCCGTATCGCCTTTATAATACAGATCACCCGGGTCACGTGCCCATCCCGAATTGTGTACTCCCGGCTGTGGTTCCGGCTGTTTGCCAGCCTGATATACAGGATTCCAACAATCATCCAGGAAGACGAAGATGGTAGAGATATGATGCTTGTCGGCAATAGTAAGGTATTCATTGATACGTTTCTTAAAGCCTTCCTTATCTGTTTCCCAAACCAGGTGATGCAAATATACGCGCATACAGTTCATGCCTATTTCTTCCGCCCACCCCAGTTCACGATCAATAGTCACCGGATCAAAAGTATCTGCCTGCCACATCTCCATTTGGTTGATTGCCGTGCTTGGAATAAAATCGCATCCACGAAGCCATCCCCATTGTTTATACCACTCATTAGCCTGCTCTTTCGTCCAGACCTCACGAACAGAGACAGTTTTCTGGTTGCAGGCAATCAACATAACACCAATAAAAAAGGAAAGTAATATCTTTTTCATATAATCGTTTTACTTTATCAAATTAAAAATCTTTTTATTTTCTCCACGTAAATATTACCATATCACCCGGTTCGACTGCTATCGTAGAGCCGTCCGGAGTAGTCGTTGAACCATTTTTCAACACTCTGCTAACAGAACTATCCACATCGATAGACAGGTTCATCACATTACGAAAATCTCTATTTACTACCACAAGATATTGATTACCACCTTTCTCCAGGACAGAGACAACCGCACCTGTATCACTCGTAGTCAATGATTTTATAGGAGTCGGCAGACTTCCCAAAGCCTTCGTGCCTTCAGGTATTTCACTTCCGGTGTGAGATACAGAAATAACCTGTGCTCCCAAGAATATACCTGCAAGCTGTTGTACTTCCTGATTAACAGTCTTGACCAAATCATACACTTCAGTCGGTTCGTCATGTTGAAGTCCGCGATAGGTAAAATACTGGATTGCCTGCGCACCATAAGCTAAATCACTGAAGACTTGTAATCTCAACTCGGGCAATGTCGGTATCTTATAAAAATGAGTTTCATCAAGCTTATGGGAAAGTGCAAGTGCAAATGCCCAGAACGGCTTATTATTCTCTTTAGCAGCAGCCGATATTTCTTCCAGATTCCGATACCAGTCCGGACGGACAATGCTGGGAGCACCATTTATAGATACAATAGGATAATTGTCAAACGAAATAAACGGAACAGGGACTTGTTCTATAAACGACTTTACATTTTCAGAATAAAGTTCTTTCCCCCATGCCCAATTGGGGTACAAGTTTATATAACAAGGATGATGACTGTCGATGGTTTTAATCTTCTTCACCAATTCGCCCAAGCCCGGCAAATCATTCACTTCCGGTTCATCCTTCAAATGGTAAGCATACAAAGCCGGATGATTCATCATCGCTTTTACGACCTCTTCGGCAGTAGCAACAGACAAGAGATCCTTACAAGAAGTTATCATTTTCACTCCGGTCTTCTGTGCGGCGTCAAGCACCTTCAATGTTGTTTCCAAATCATCGTACCATCCCAGATAAATATTAATGCCGGATGCTTTCATCACCGGGAATTTCTCCAGCGGCTTGTCTGCTTCCACTCCGGTCCATGCTATAATCGGGAATTCTCCATCAGTTGTAGGGATATAAGAATTACCCTGAATGATCTCAATTTCTTGTGTCTTTACTCCATTAGGTACTACGCGGAATACAGCCGTACGTCCGGTTCCTGTATTTGCATTTGCAGTAATTGTCACAGTTCCGTTTCCACTTCCTTTGGTCGGTGAGATGGTAACCCAAGACTGATCCGTCTCGTTTACAAATTTCCATTCCGTATTAGACTTTATCGAATAAACCTCCGTAAAACCGTCATTACCGATCTGTAACTTCTCCAAATTCCCGGAAATAGAAAAAGAGGCTTTCTCCGGATCCATCGAACAAGACATTAATAACATTGGCAACATCGAGAAAAAGAACGTAACCAGAAATTTCTTACTATATGTTTTCATTGATATATACATAATTCTATTGAATATTAAATTAAAGACTATTAATCATGCCCCCCTCTTAATTGTAAGGAGTCAATCGTATCACTTCACTGGCTTTATCAATATGTATTGTATAAAGTCCGGCTTTAAAATCAGGACCGGGAATCAAATCACCGGGAGCGTTTCTCGTTATTAGGTTAGCAGGCTCAACCGTATATAGATTCTTCGTGTCCTCCTCTTGCGCCCAACCATATCCCCGATAGAACTTAAATCCCATAGTTTGGTCAATGTAAACGACTGCTTCAAAGGCACTTGTACCGACCTTTTTAAAGAAGAACCATTGGTGAGGATATGCGAAGTCCCAAGCAAGCGTAGCCACATAAGGTTCGCGTGGAAATCCGACTCCAGTACCGAGAATATACATTACCTCCGGATAAAAAACATCCCGCGGACGTTCCATATACATGAAACCATTTGATGTATTATATTTCAAGTTATAAAGTACCGACGGACCATCGAATTTTGCTTTGCTCCCTGAAACATCTTTAAAGAATTCCGGCCGGAGCATATTGGTGACATCACTACCAAAACCTATAAAATTAATCTTGGCACTTTCTACCAACTGAACATCCAACTGGACATATCCTCCTCCCACATCAAAGAAGCGGGACTTATCAATATCAATGCTGTATGTCAAAGTCTTATCAGCCAGAAAGCTCAACATATCAAAAGTGATATTCTCCAATGTATAACTCCCTACCTTAGGAGTCGGAATCGAAGTAGCTGCATCATCAGTCACAATCGCGATCTTATCGTCTGAATATCCCCATACCAAACCGGAATAATCAGGTTTATTATTTATTATCTTTTCGGCAACTTTAAAATGGTCGCCAATCCCTGCCAAATCCGCCGCACTCGTCCGGAAACTATAATCCGTTTCATTCTGACTCTCCTTGTCCATTTCATACACATTTCCCAAATCATCAACAAGGTATAATTGGGAAGGTGTTTCCGGACGGGTCACCGCCACACTTGCGGCCTCATCCAAAGTCAGAGTCGATTCATTGCCACCTAAATCGTTTACAGCTTTTATAGTCACCACAGGACGTCCATTCTGGAAACCGGCAACAAAAGGTAAAGTAGCTTCCTCTTCAATAACCGCAGAACGTCCGCTCAAGCCTTTAGACAAATTCAAGATTTCGGCTCCATCCATTGTCACTAATAATTGGAATGAAACCAAATCATTATATTCATCACTGACTTGTGCGGTGAACTTCACTTTATCACCAGCCGCCACAACCGTTTCACCATTCACTCCCCGCAATACGGCATTTTCTATTTTAGGTTTTGAAGGTGTAGGCCACTCCGGCCATTCACTTGGCTTACTAACATCATCTTTTGCACACGAAAGGAGCAATAACGACGACATGAATAATACATATATCTTTTTCATTTTTCTTAAGATCTCTAGTTTAACAATAATGAATGATGACATTAATTGCGAGCTGCCGCAAGATCCGCTTTCCATCCCTCACGTTCAAATGTCTGTACCAACACTTTTCCATAAGATTCCGAAGCTTGTTGAACCGCATAATTAGGAATAGGCACATATTGATGTGTAGGAGCCACTCCTTTGATCTTCGCTGTACGCTGCGCATACTGATTAAAACGGATGAGATCTATTTTACGCATCCCTTCATACAACATTTCATGTCCTCTTTCCGTAAGTAAAGCATCCAGGAAAGCTTCAACATTCGCTGTTGCCGATGACGGAAGCTCCCCCAGTCCAGCACGCTTACGCACCTCATTGACCGCAGCAATAGCGTCAGCAGACGGAGCTGCATTGTTTTTACGTACTTCGGCTTCCGCATACATGAGCAATACATCTGCCCAACGGGCTAACGGTATATCAGTCCCCTGAAAAGCCGTAGCTGTTTCCACCGGAAATTTATTAATGATAAACCCATCCCATGTAGTAGTATTCCGGTCAATCCAGGTTCCTGCAGTCGTATAATATTTAGTAAGGATCACTTCACGACGTTTGTCCGAAGGATCATACGTATCCCAAAATTTCGGAGACACGTTGAAAGTTTGTCCCCATCCCTGCCCTTGCAGATAGAAAGGAGTCGGATTTCCCTGATCGTCCACTCTGGCTGCATTATCGGGAGTAGCGAGCATCATCAGCGGATTAAAGTTGCCGGACTTATTCGTACCATCCGCCGTTTCATCACAACTGACAGCCATAATCACTTCCGAATTAAAGTTATTGGCATTTTTAAATTGCTCGATATAAGGATTGTCCCCTTTCTTGAAAAGACTATACCGTCCCTTCAACTCGTTATACATATCAATCGCTTTCTGATAATAACCGGACATATAATAGCCTTCATTCAGGCAATGCCGCATGATGCATACACGTGCATAGTCTTTATTGTAACGTCCCTGTTCCGGCTGCGTATCTGCAATATACTGATAAGCATACTCAAAGTCAGCCATAATCCACTCCGTCATTTGCTGCAATGTCGGACGTACCAGATTTTCCAGTTTTGAAGGATTAATCAGGTCGTTCGGATCGACAATCAAAGGAACAGGACCATATACATGCAATAGATAATACATCATCAATCCACGACAAAGACGGGCTTCAGCAATAAATTCTCTTTTACGCTCTTCAGAGACCACTTCGGTAGAAGCCTTCTCCAGTGTGCCGATCACATTGGTGAAGTAGGAAATCTCACTTACTTTCGGAAAGTGGTTCGGGTTTTCATCGCTTAATGTACCGCTTGCGTAATAAACACACTGACTGAAATCGGCTTTAGAAAGGAAATAATATCCGCCTCCCCAACCATTATTCCACACAGCCACCTCATCTGTCGGATAATCAAAGAACTTCAGTACACCTCCGGCAGGGATATACCAACCGTGCTGATTGCCACTTGTTCCGGCACCGATCCAATAGGTCCATGTTGTTGTAAAAGGCATATAGCAGGTCATCATAAATGATTCGTATTCGGCTTCAGTCACCGGATAATTAGAAACATTCAACGTGCCATACATCTTCGGATCAAAATTATCCTCACAACTGCACATGATAAATGCAATCATGACAAACACCTTAAATAATTTATTCTTGTTCATATTTTCAATCTTTTCTTTCGTTACAGGTTTTCTTAGAAACATATTTTTGCTCCGAAGGAGTATGTTCTCGTCATCGGATACTCCGCTTTGGAGCCGTCGCCACCCGTCTTTATTTCAGGATCGACACCTACAAACTTGGTAAAAGTAAACGGATTCTGACAGTCGACAAAAACTCTGATAGAACTCACATAATCACCTACTCTTCCCAGCTTCTTTCCTGAAAGGTTATATCCTAAAGTGATATTCCTGACACGTACGAACGAAGCATTCTGATAATCTTCCTCAAAACCTACGTTACCAGGCAAAGCGACAGCCTTTGTTGAAGCAATACCACGCCGGTTTCCATTCTGATTGGTTTGAGAATTCCAGATAGTATATACATATTTGTTCGAATTCTTGGGACTCGTGTAATACACATCTCCGACAAGTGCCCAACGATATGCATAGTTATAGCGTGTACGTCCGAATTGTCCATACATAAATACATCCAGATCAAAATCTTTGTATACAAATGTATTTCCAAAGCCTATGTGAATTTTTGGAAGTGTATTCCGCATCTTCACATCATCAATCGTTATTTTGTTATCCCCATTTGCATCCTTAATAATCGGATAACCGGGCTGTTGCGCATCTGCCGGCAAAGATTTCTGCGATTCGGGCATATTACTTTTATCTATGTTGATAACGCCTTCCGTTTCATAGTAATAATAAGCATTCACCGGTTCGTTCTTGCGGATTCGATATTCTTCATAATAATAGTTGGGCATCCGTTCTTTCCAAACGGCATTATGATGTGATAAGGTCAATTGTGAGGTCCACTTAAACACACGGGGGATTTCAAAGTTTAGTGAGTTGATAGTCGCATCCCATCCGTAACGTACATAATGTCCATAATTCATCGGGACGGAAGATGTCATACTAAGCGGAGAGGCAGAGTCATATCCCAGCAAGTTGGTTACATCATTGCGGAACATATCAAAACTTCCCCAGATTCTATCTTTCAGAACTGAAAAGTCTATACCTATATTTTTCATGGTAGTCTTTTCCCAGGTAACATTCGGGTAATCAGGACCGCTAAGCAGATAGGGTACATAAGTCACTGAATTGTTAGAGAACTTGATATATTGGGCTGCCAGACTGAAAGTGCCATAAAGCGAACTACCCAGATTATCATTACCTGTCTGTCCATAACTACCACGAATCTTCAACTGGTCAATCCATGATATATGCTTCATAAACGGCTCGTTAGATAATTTCCAAGCCAATGATACTGAAGGGAAATAGGCATATTTCTTTCCCGGGAAAAACTTATCCGTTCCATCGCGACGAATAGTAGCGGCAACTACATATCTGTCGAGCACATCCACACTTGCCCTGGCAAATTGAGAACGACGTTCATCGGCTGCCCTGAAAGAAGTCGGGTAGAAAGCGCCTTCCGCAGCTTCCACCTTATCAGCTGCAATGTGATCGTTAATCTGTTCGTAGTCAAGTTCAAGTCCATTTGAATCGTTCGTATATCTTCCCATACCGACTACGGCATCGACACGTAACAAATCTCCAAACTGTTTTTTGAAAGTCAATGTGCCTTCCATAGTTTGGTTTCTACGTTCAACATATCCCAAATGCCCTCTTGATTTATACATGTCCATAAAATATATATCAGAAGGAATATACAGATTACGATTAGCATTCTCCTTATTAATGCCATACATCAAACGGAAGGACAACATATCCTTGATTATATCCACATCGGCAGCAAAGTTTAGATAATAACCGCTTGTTTTAGTCCGGTCACTAACTTTTATCATTTCCGCCGGGTTAGGGTAATTTGAATATAAGGTAGGCTTTCCGTCCTCACCTCTGATTGGTAAATAAGAAGGATAAGTCAATGCTGATTGTATGGCATCGTACCCATTTCCACCACCACCGCCACCGGAAGTTGAGTTTGTATATTCATTTTCATTTACATTGACAATTGCTGTCAACTTAAGAAATGGAAGCAATTGTGAAGAAATGTTTGTCCGAAGAGCATAACGTTCCATAGCGGAGTTTTCTACCGTACCTTCCTGTTTGTAATAATTTCCGGACAGATAATATTTCAGCAGTTTAGAACCACCCGTAATTGTGATATTATGATTATTGATGCTACCATCCT
Source organism: Bacteroides sp. AM54-2NS (assembly GCF_003602935.1). NCBI lineage: Bacteria > Pseudomonadati > Bacteroidota > Bacteroidia > Bacteroidales > Bacteroidaceae > Bacteroides > Bacteroides sp. AM54-2NS. Next base: position 49,095 of record NZ_QTMZ01000034.1, on the reverse strand, counting down.
TTAATACACAATCCAGCCAGTCTGTTGTTTGAGCGGCAGCTATCTGTTGAGGTGAGAATTGAGGTACCCATTTATTATCAAAAGGTTTATCACCATAAGGATACATACCGTTCGTAAATAAATAGTTTTCTTTATTGAAAATGTTGGCAACATTCATATATTCTTCCCCACTCAAAGGTTCCAGATACGGATAGTTTTTCACGATAGAATAATTTCCTTCATAAGTGATTTGGGGACGAGTTTCAGTACCTTTCTTTGTAGTGATTAAAACGACACCATTGGCTGCACCAATTCCATAAATGGAGGCAGATGCATCCTTTAACACTTCGATAGATTCAATATCGGCAGGATTAAGTCCGGCCAATCCCGAACGATTGATAGAGTTGGGCATAACCTGATTTCCGTTTCCAACCTCTAAAGAAGTGGAAGGCATCATTACGCCATCCACTATAAAGATAGGAGTACCTGCCCCACGAATTGAAAGGTCAACTGCTCCACCCGGTTGCGGGCTTGTCAACGTAGCTTCCAGTCCGGCAGCCCGCCCAAGCAACATCTGTGACATATTACTTGTTGCGGCTCGCGATATTTTTTCCGTTTTTACCGTTGCAATGGAAGTTGTCAGATTCTTACGGGTGGTCGTTCCATACCCCACCACAACAACTTCATCCAACTGTTTTGAATCCTCTTTCATCGTCACATTCAACGTCATCGGTCGGGTAATTTTCTGCGTATATGTAGTGTAACCTATTGAAGTAAATTTCAGTGTCGAGCCTTCCGGAACTTGCAACTGGTAATTGCCATCTATACCGGTAATGGTTCCTTGAGTAGCCCCTTCTATCATCACAGTCACTCCCGGAAGAACCTCTCCGGATTCGTCCACTACCTTTCCGGTCACTTTGACCGGCTGTTTGTTATCCTGTGGTTGAGATGAAACTTTGTTTAATACAATCTGACGTTTTTCAATCGTATAAGATACTCCTTCGCCTTTAAAAAGTTTATCCAGTACCAGAGTCATCCGTTCATTTTTCACAGTAATGCTTACTATACGGCTTACATCAACAATGTCTTTGTTGTATAAGAAACGGTATTCTGTCTGATTTTCGATACTAGTCAAGACCTCCTCTACAGTCACATTTTTCAGTCGCAATGTAATTTTGGCGGATTGTGCCAGGATAGGTATACTGATAGCTTGCAAAGCTATACAAAACAACCATATAGCACAGATTCTCCCCATTTTTACATTCGCAGGTACATTAATTCTCTTTTTCATTTTTCTAATTGAAATAAGTTTCATACCTTTACATGTTTGGTTATTGGTTCTACAAATAAGTTGATTAACGAATAACTGAATCTTTGGAAAGGAAGGTGAGTCAGACCTTCCTTTTTTTATCAGTTGTCGGAAGCTGAATTCACTGATTATGTCTTTCTCATGGCTTGTATTATTTAAAGGTTAATAAATGTGTTTTTCTCTCGTTTCTATCAATAAGACGTTTCTAAAAATAAAAGCCACATTGGATATCGCATTATTTTTTCATCTGCATTATTTTTTCTTCAAACTATCGTTTATCCCAAATAATCTTTCTATTTTTACCCCCGACAATAGAACCTTTACTACAATACTATGCCGAATATCCAACAACAGACTTCCGACGACCGTTTTCTGGTAATAGCACTAAAACAGGATGATAAACAGGCTTTTACCCGACTATTCCATGCTTATTATAAAGATTTGGTATTGTTTGGCGGTACTTACATTCCGGAGAAATCTACCTGTGAAGATATTGTACAAAATATCTTTCTCAAACTATGGAATGACCGGAAATCATTGGTAATTGAGAACTCACTAAAATCATATTTACTGAAAGCGGTCAGGAATTACTGTCTGGACGAATTACGCCATCGCAGGATTATAGATGAGCACATTGCTTACGAACTTAAATCGGATTCTATAGATATAGATACGACAGAAAACTACATACTATATTCTGATTTATGCCGGCAACTTAAAAATGCATTGGAACAATTACCTCCTCAAGAAAGAGAAGTGTTCGAGATGAGCCGATTAGAAAATATTAAATATCAGGAAATAGCCAATCGCCTGAATATCTCTGTCAGAACGGTAGAAGTACGTATCAGCAAAGCATTGAAGCAGCTCCGCATCTTATTAAAAGATTTTTATTTACTACTTTTTTTATTTCTTTTCCACTAATGAATGTGGGATTTTCTTTCTGAAACGTCTATTATATATAAGGTAAAATGCATATGATAAATAAAGATTCAGACATAGAATTTATAATCTCCAGATATCTCTCGAAAGAGGCTACACCAGAAGAAATAAAGGTACTGGATGATTGGATATCGGCTACTCCCGAAAACTATAGGAGCTTTCTATCACAAAAGAATGTGTGGGAAGTCAGTCACCCGGCTTTTAATCCGGAAGAGATAGATGTGGACAGTGCGCACAGAAAAGTAATGGAACAGATTCTCCATCAAAACCAGCCGGTTTCCGTTCGTCCTAAGTTGTCCTTCCTGCACTATTGGCAGCAAGTGGCAGCTATCTTGCTTCTTCCTTTACTGATATTATCTGCTTATCTTTATTTTAAACCCGCTTCTCAAATTGCAGAGACTTATCAGGAGTTATTCACTCCTTATGGCACTTGGTCGGTAGTTAATCTGCCTGACGGTTCTAAGGTTTGGCTAAATGCCGGAAGTTCTTTAAAGTATCCGACTCAATTCAATGATAAGCAAAGAGTTGTTTCGATGCAGGGTGAAGCCTATTTTGAAGTAGAATCCGATAAAGAGCATCCCTTCATCGTAAAAACCAAACAACTGACTGTAGAAGCTACCGGCACAGCATTCAATGTGAACGCATACGCTCCGGATCATGTAGCAGCAGTGACGTTAGTAAAAGGAAAGGTCGCAGTCACTCTTGACCAGAAAAAGACGATTTCCCTTTCACCGGGAGAGAAAATTGACTATAATCTGGCCACTTCTTTATATAACGTCAATAAAACCAACACTTATAAATGGTGCTCATGGAAAGATGGAATACTCATTTTTAGAGATGACCCGCTGGAATATGTATTCAAGCGTTTGGGACAGACTTATAACGTGGAATTTATTCTGAAAGACGCTGAATTAGGAAAGTATTCCTATAAAGCGACTTTTGAAGGTGAATCTTTAAATGAGATTTTGCGCTTGCTTGAAATGAGTGCACCTATTCGCTGTAAAGAGGTTAGTAATCGCAACACCAATAATGAGAAGTTTGAAAAGCAGCGTATAGAGGTGAGTAGGACTATGCAATAAAGGTAGTTTCAGTCTGTGTAAAACGCCGTTTCCGTATGTTCTGACAAGGGATAATTCTCAATACTATGAGAAAAAATACTCATAGGAATGAGAAAAAATTCTCACTGCGATGAGAAAAAATACTCATCGCAGTGAGAATGCTTGAGAATTTATTACTTCATCTTATACACCAGTGTACCACCTTTTACAATATCTTCATGCGAGATCGTTTTCTTTGTATATGGTTCGCCATTCAATGTAATACTATCTACATATTTATGTTCTTTCGACAAATTCTCCGCAATAATTGTGAAAGTCTTGCCATCGGCCAAATGCAAGGTCATCTTCGGCAACTGTGGAGCACCGAATACATATTCCGCACTTACCGGATCTACCGGATAGAATCCCATCGCACTAAGCATATACCAAGCAGACATCTGTCCGCAATCATCATTTCCGCAAAGTCCGTCGGGTTTGTTTTTGTATTGAGTATCAAATATTTCACGAACCAATTCCTGTGTACGTTCCGGACGACCAGCCAGTGCATACAAATAAGTCACATGATGGCTTGGTTCATTTCCATGAGCATATTGCCCGATTAATCCAGTAACATCTGCTAAACTTTCACCTTCTAGCTTAACCGTAAACAATGAGTCTAATTTATTCAAGAAAGGTTTTTCTCCCCCAAACAACTGGATTAATCCTGGAACATCATGTTGTACATGCCAAGTATATTGCCATGCATTTCCTTCCGTATAATCTCCACCGACACTTTCAGAATGTGCCAACGCACTTGGGTTAAACGGAGCTTTCCAAGTTCCGTCAGCTTTGCGCGGACGCATGAACTTCGTCTCCGGATCGAAAAGATTCTTATAATAGTCAGCACGTTTCGCAAAATAAGCGGCATCTTCCTCTTTACCCATACGACGTGCCATATCGGCAGCAGCATAATCATCATATACAGATTCTAAAGTGGAAGATACAGATTCTGCTTTTATCAGGTCTGTCGGGAAATAACCATATTTCGTATAAACCTCCCAATCAGACTTCAACGGATGAGATACAGTCTGCGTCTTCTTTATTATATTGAAAGCACGTTCAGCGTCAAAGCCACGGAATCCTTTGCGATAAGCCTCGGCAATGACTGATACGCCGTGATTACCAATCATACAGAAATTCTCTTTTCCCCACAATCCCCAAATAGGCAGGAAGCCTTGCACTTCACCCTGTTCGATGAGAGAATTCACAAAACCGTCCACACGCTCGGGAATCACCAATGTATAAAACGGATGAGCAGCACGGTAAGTATCCCACAAAGAGAATGTAGAATAGAAGGTTCCAGTTCCGGCTTTTACAATAGAGTCGGCGGCATTACGATACATACCATCTACGTCCGAAATTTGATTAGGCTGAATCAATGCGTGGTAGAAACAAGTATAGAAATTTGTCTTTTCATCATCGGTACCCTCTATTTCAATACGGCTCAAATAGTTATTCCATTCATTGTGGGCGGTAGCTCTTACTCCTTCAAAATCCCAGGCAGGAATTTCTGCTTCCAGATTCTTTTTAGCCCCGTCTATGCTGGTGGTGGAAAGAGCCACTTTCATCATCAGCTCGTCTCCCGGCTGCATATCAAAAGAGGCAATGATGCGTTTTCCTTTTTCTGTTTCGCCCATCGGAAGATAAAGTGAATCGACTACCGGACGGTTGAATTTCATCACAAAGAAATAATCCTGGTTGACCCATACCGTGTTATTGACATGTCCTGTCAGTGTTTGAGCATCTTCCCAGTTCACTTCACAACTGTTGACTTGTGAATGATATTGTTCTTCTCTCCATGCAGGGCCATGTTGCAAGTCAATCAATATAGAGGCAGAATCAGCCTTGTGATAAGTATAGCGGTGAAGGGCAGCATGGATAGAGGCAGTCAGTTCTGCTTTTACCTGTGGATCAGAGAGCTCTGCGGTGTAATATCCCGGAGTAGCCGCTTCTTTATCTTTAGAAAAATGACTACGATAAGCATCCCACGCACGGGCACGTGTGCCAGTGACCGGCATCACCAAAATATCACCTAAATCCATACATCCCGTTCCATTCAGATGTGTTTGAGTAAATCCCCAAATCAGGGAATCCTCATAAACATATTCAGAACAATAGCGCCAACCAACTGCTCCCGTCACAGGCTGGTCTGTATCATACCGAAAGGATAACATGCGCCGGGAAATGTATGCCCGTTGTCTGCGCCACCGATAAAGGTATTAACGTATTGAGTATAATCTTTTGTATCCGTCTTTTCAGCCGGAGTACAAGAAGAATAAAAAAACAAGCCTGCTGCCAGAGTTGCAGCCATAAAAGGGGTTTTTCTTCTCATGGTAAATATAATAATGTTAAGTTAATGTCGCATTATATATGCTGATATTTATCTAATTTTTCACGATAGTAGCTTTCTACATCTTTCCAGTGGTAATAAGGAGCTACGTCTGTTTTCACCGGTAGTTTAGCTTCCTTTTCATTAAGTAATACTTTTACCAATACATCGTTACTTCCTTTTTTATGGAAAAAGACGAATTGCACGTTACTAGCCATCGGGAAAATATCATACGCTCTCCATTGTTCGGATAACTTTTCTACGTCAGGGTAAGATTCTCCATAATGATTCAGTTCCAATAAAGCGACTAACGGTAACAGACAAGACTCATGACCAAATCTTAAAGTGGCCTGGTTCTTACCTTCTTTCAAAGCAGCATCTGCCCTATCTAAAATATTACGCAACAAGTCGGCTTCCCGATAGGGCATCAAACCATCCGTTACAGGAGAACAAGCGTGTGTCAGATACCAATATAAGTTGTTACAACTCCATAAATCATAACACTCTTCATCCGTGAAAAGAGAATATAGCTGCATATCTGTATCATGACTCTGCATATTACAAGCCAAATCAAAAAGACGTCTCATCAGGCGCGCTTCATCAACGTTTGCTTTTACATACGCTTCGTCTGTAAACAATGTTTCATCAACCGTTGCGGACGTACATGGGTAGCTTCAAAATCTTTCTGAACCTTCTTCACTTTATCGGAACTAGCTATTTTACTCAAATCCTTAGCAGGAGGATTCATGTAATACATATCATGGTAACTTGCATCATTCTTGATACATAGATTAGGATTCATCGCCTGCAATTGGAGGCATTCGGATGTCATGGATAATATACACCGGATGACAACTGTGGAACGGACATCCACTTCTGTTCCATCCGCAAATATCTGTGGGAAATTAGTATACATACGCTTTGCAATTCCTCTGTGTTGGCGTGCTCCCACCGAAGTCAGTTCACCAAGACGACCTTCCGCCATATCAGCCATGCGCAAAACAATATCCAGTGTGTTTTTACCTGTTGCAGTAAGTTTGTTTAAAGAGTCGGCTTTTAATAAAGTTTGCTTGGGGAAACGATAATCATTCGGATCAATCAAATACCGTGAACCATGACGCATATATGTGCTGATATAAAAAGGTTCGTACCCCTTAGGAGCAGCTGTCTGCTTGGCAGTAGGCGTGGGATATGCATAATAATTATTAGCGGATAAATACCGGTTTGCACGGATCTCTTCACGAGCAGTTTGTGCTTGTACCGTCCATACAAACAAAAGCAATAAAAGGATAGATGTGAGTTTTTTCATGATAGTATTATTCAATGTATTAATAGTTGTGCCACAAAATTAGAGATTTCTTCTCATTTAAAAGGATTTGATACAGACAAATATACTTAAATCTTAAATGAAGGAAGTTCCTATTTATATGGATTCGCTGTGATAAAACAAAAATTCGTACGACTTATTGAATAAATATCAACTCAATTATTTATCTTTGTTAGCTTAATAACAAGCTGGCGCAAAAAACAATAAGTATAATGAAAGATTTCTTGAAATTTACACTTGCCACGGTGACAGGTATCATTTTGTCAAGTATTGTATTATTTATAATCAGCATGGTAACGTTGTTTGGCATCATGTCTGCTTCGGACACGGAAACAATCGTAAAAAAGAATTCTGTAATGATGCTCGACTTAAACGGAACGTTGGTTGAACGTACGCAAGAAGATCCGCTGGATATTTTATCACAGTTGTTGGGTGACGGTTCTAACACGTACGGACTGGACGATATTCTTTCTTCCATCCAGAAGGCTAAAGAAAACGAAAATATTAAAGGGATTTATCTACAGGCAAACTCATTAGGCACCTCCTATGCTTCTTTGCAGGAAATCCGCAACGCACTGCTCGACTTCAAAGAAAGTGGAAAATTCGTTATTGCTTATGCAGACTCCTATACGCAGGGACTTTATTATCTTTCCAGCGCAGCCGATAAGGTGTTGCTCAATCCCAAAGGAATGATTGAATGGCGGGGTATCGCCTCTGCTCCCCTGTTCTACAAAGATCTGCTGCAAAAAATAGGAGTTGAGATGCAGGTGTTCAAGGTGGGAACTTACAAATCTGCCGTAGAGCCGTTTATTGCTACGGAAATGAGTCCTGCCAACCGCGAACAGGTTACCACATTTATCACTTCTATCTGGGGACAGGTTACGGAAGGGGTATCTACTTCACGTAATATTTCTGTAGACTCACTGAATGTTTATGCAGATCGCATGCTCATGTTCTATCCGGCAGAAGAGAGTGTAAAATGTGGATTGCTGATACTCTGATTTATCGCAATGATGTGCGTAATTATCTTAAGAAATTGGTAGAGATCAATGAAGATGATAATCTTCCTATATTAGGATTGGGCGACATGATGAACGTAAGGAAAAATGTGCCGAAAGATAAAAGCGGTAATATCGTAGCTGTTTATTATGCATCCGGTGAAATTACAGACTATCCGAGCTCTGCAACTTCCGAAGATGGGATTGTCGGTTCGAAAGTAATTCGTGACCTGCGCAAATTGAAAGATAATGATGATGTGAAAGCTGTTGTACTCCGTGTCAATTCTCCAGGTGGAAGTGCTTTCGCCTCGGAACAAATCTGGCATGCTGTGAAAGAGCTGAAAACAAAGAAACCGGTCATTGTCTCTATGGGTGATTATGCTGCGTCAGGAGGTTACTATATCTCTTGCGTTGCCGATACGATTGTTGCAGAGCCTACTACCCTGACCGGTTCTATCGGAATCTTCGGTATGATTCCTAATGTGAAAGGATTGACTGACAAAATCGGCTTAAGTTATGATGTCGTAAAAACGAATAAATACGCTGATTTCGGAAATATCATGCGTCCGTTTAACGAGGATGAGAAATCATTGCTTCAAATGATGATAACTGAAGGATATGATACCTTTGTAACTCGTTGTGCCGAAGGACGTCACATGACGAAGGAAGCTATCGAGAAGATTGCCGAAGGCCGTGTATGGACTGGGGAAACTGCTAAAGAACTGGGATTAGTAGACGAATTAGGTGGCATTGACAAGGCACTGGATATTGCTGTTGCAAAAGCCGGTATCGAAGGCTATACCGTTGTGTCTTATCCTGAGAAACAAGATTTCCTGTCTTCCCTGCTTGATACGAAACCGACGAATTATGTAGAATCACAATTACTGAAAAGTAAATTAGGCGAGTACTACCAGCAATTCGGTTTACTGAAAAATCTGCAAGAACAATCCATGATTCAGGCACGTATTCCGTTCGAACTGAATATTAAATAAACCGTAATACATGGACGAACACTTTATCAAGATACATAAGTGGCTCTACCCTGCCTCCTGGCTCTACGGAGCAGTGGTAATGATGAGAAATAAACTCTTTGACTGGGAAGTTCTTCAATCAAAGAGTTTTGATATACCTATTATCAGCGTGGGTAATCTCGCTGTAGGAGGGACAGGAAAAACTCCGCACACTGAATATCTGATAAAGTTTCTTTGTAATCAATATAAGGTAGCTGTATTAAGCCGGGGATATAAACGGCACACGAAAGGTTATGTATTGGCAACTCCGGAAAGTACGGCAAGAAGCATTGGCGACGAACCTTACCAGATGCATCAAAAATTCCCGTCTGTCACAGTAGCTGTCGATGAAAAGCGTTGTCATGGCATAGAAAAGTTGCTTGCACTGCAAAAGCCTTCAATAGATGTTATCCTATTGGACGATGCTTTCCAGCACCGATACGTCAAACCGGGATTGAGTATTCTGTTAACGGATTATCACCGATTATTCTGTGATGACACTTTGCTCCCCGCAGGACGGCTTCGTGAACCAATTAGCGGCAAGAATCGGGCGCAAATCGTTATTGTCACCAAATGCCCGCAAGACATCAAGCCTATTGATTATAACATTATCACGAAACGGCTGAACCTTTATCCATATCAACAGTTATTCTTCTCATCGTTCCGGTATGGTAACCTGCAACCAGTGTTCCCTACCATGTCTCCGGACACAAATGCAATTTCGACAAACCATGAGGTTGCTTTGTCCTCACTGACAAACACTGATATATTATTGATGACGGGAATTGCCTCACCTGCCCCTATTCTCGAAAGACTGGAAGGTTGTACCAAACAAATAGATTTACTATCGTTTGACGATCACCACAATTTCACTCATCGGGATATACAGCTTATCAAAGAACGGTTTCATAAACTGAAAGGAGAACACCGGTTGATTATTACCACCGAGAAAGATGCAACACGCCTGATTAACCATCCGGCTTTGGACAAGGAATTGAAACCATTTATCTACGCCTTGCCTATTGAAATTGAAATATTACAAAATCAACAAGATAAATTTAACCAACATATTATTGACTATGTTAGAGAAAATACAAGAAACCGCAGCTTATCTGAAAGGTAAGATGCATACCAGTCCGGAAACTGCTATTATACTAGGCACCGGGCTTGGCAGTTTGGCAAACGAAATCACCGAGAAGTATGAAATAAAGTATTCGGATATCCCCAACTTCCCGGTATCTACCGTCGAAGGTCATAGCGGTAAGCTGATTTTCGGCAAACTAGGCAATAAGGATATCATGGCTATGCAGGGACGCTTCCACTATTACGAGGGTTATTCGATGAAAGAAGTAACTTTCCCTGTACGTGTCATGCGTGAATTAGGTATCAAAACCTTGTTTGTATCCAATGCCAGTGGCGGTACAAATGCAGATTTCGAAATCGGTGACCTGATGATTATCACTGACCATATCAACTATTTCCCCGAACACCCGCTTCGCGGAAAAAATATCCCTTACGGACCTCGCTTCCCGGACATGAGCGAAGCATACTGCAAGGAACTGATTAGTAAGCTGACGAGATTGCCAAAGAAAAAGGAATTAAAGTACAACACGGAGTGTATATTGGTACGCAAGGTCCTACTTTCGAAACTCCTGCCGAATATAAACTATTCCATATCCTTGGTGCTGATGCAGTTGGTATGTCTACCGTTCCGGAAGTTATCGTAGCCAACCATTGTGGTATCAAAGTTTTTGGTATTTCCGTCATTACCGACTTAGGAGTAGAAGGAAAAATCGTAGAAGTAACACACGAAGAAGTTCAGAAAGCCGCTGACGCTGCTCAACCGAAAATGACCACGATCATGCGTGAACTTATCAACCGTGCCTAAACAATCATCCCGATTTATGAGAACTGAAATAGCATCTCTTGGTGAGTTTGGTCTGATTGACCGCCTCACCGAGGGAATCAAACTGGAAAACGAATCCAGCAAATATGGAGTGGGCGACGATGCCGCCGTTCTCTCCTACCCTTCAGAAAAGCAAGTACTGGTAACAACCGACCTGCTTATGGAAGGTGTGCATTTTGACCTGACTTATGTTCCCTTGAAGCATTTGGGATATAAATCAGCAGTAGTTAATTTCTCCGATATTTATGCCATGAACGGTACTCCCCGGCAGATTACGGTATCTCTTGGTCTTTCCAAGCGTTTCAGCGTGGAAGATATGGACGAACTTTATTCCGGTATCCGTCTGGCTTGCCAGCAATACAATGTCGACATTGTGGGAGGCGATACCACTTCTTCTCTGACAGGTCTTGCTATCAGCATTACTTGTATCGGCGATGCCGATAAGGATAAAGTAGTTTACCGTAATGGAGCCAAAGACACTGACCTGATCTGCGTCAGCGGCGACTTGGGAGCAGCCTATATGGGTTTACAACTTTTGGAACGTGAAAAAGTCGTATTGCAAGGTGATAAAGATGTCCAACCGGATTTCTCCGGCAAAGAGTATTTATTAGAACGCCAATTGAAACCGGAAGCGCGCAAAGATATCATTGAGAAATTGGCAGCCGCCAATATTGTCCCTACTTCTATGATGGACATTTCCGACGGCCTGTCATCAGAACTGATGCATATCTGCAAACAAAGCAATGCTGGTTGCCGCGTTTACGAGGAGCACATCCCAATCGATTATCAGACAGCTGTTATGGCTGAAGAGTTTAACATGAATCTTACGACTTGTGCCTTGAATGGTGGAGAAGATTATGAACTACTCTTTACTGTTTCCATCGCCGATCATGAGAAAATTTCACAAATGGAAGGAGTTCGTCTCATCGGACATATTACCAAACCCGAACTTGGCTGTGCATTGATTACCCGTGATGGACAAGAATTCGAACTAAAAGCACAGGGATGGAATCCATTAAAAGAAGATAAGCAATAGATTTCATCACATACCTGAAATATTTTCATCTTATACAACACTGATAATTAGCCGACTAACTTTTTATCAGTGTTTTTTATTTCCATAAGGCTTGCAGAATCCAAAAGTTTCACTACCTTTGCAACCGCAAAAGAGATATTACCGGACCGAACAAGCACGAGGTGCCATAGCTCAGTTGGTAGAGCAAAGGACTGAAAATCCTTGTGTCCCCGGTTCGATTCCTGGTGGCACCACTATCGATTCGGTAATAAAAAATCCTTGAACTTTTGAAGTTCAAGGGATTTTTTTATTCCTCGTATTGCAATTTGCAACCGCCTATACTTTAGAACTATGCAGTTTTTTATAAATCTCCACACGAGCATCTATTTCTGCTTGAGTCAAATGCGCAGGAAGTTCAATGGTAGTCCGCGGAGTTATTGCTACCAATACCATATCTCCCAAACCCTTTTTGTACTCTTTAATAACATTTTCAGTAAACTGACTGGATGAAATAACATCACGCATTATATTACCTTTTTTCATATCTCTAATTATTTTGTTTTTTATTTTACACACAAGCAGAATATACACTTCCCTATACAGGTTTAGATTGAGCTAAATCTTCCGATGTAGATTTGTTTTCCAAAGAGATATTGATCGCATTCATGCCTTTCACTCCACGCTCAAGGTCAAATGTTACGATATTATTTTCTGCAATATTGCCAATGACATTGTTTACATGAAAAAAGTATTTCTCAACACCTGAAAGGTCTTTAATAAAGCCAAATCCTCTTGACTCATTAAAAAACTCAACCCGTCCTCTCAAGATCGTTGGCTCCTCTTCTTCCTTTTTAGGAGTTGCTATAATTATTTCATCCGGATTAATTTCTTCCTTCTTTATATCCTCTGTCGGAGGAGTCGAAGTTATCATTCCGTTCTCATCTACATAGGCAATCATATCCTCAAAGCTATTTGAGCTGCCCGATAATTTCTTGCTTTCTTTCTTTTTCAGTTTTTCTTCTCGTTTAGCGAGTCTTTTCTTTTCATTTTCACGTTTACCAACTGTCATGGATTTTGCCATAGAATTTATATTTAGTTTTATATTAATTTTAAAGAGATTGTTATTTGTTGATTTCAAATAGTATAACTGGCTTTATTCAGCTTCTTACCCGTCAGTTTCTGAATATCATTAACGAGTTTACGCTCTTCCTGCGAGCAGAATGTCAGTGCTGTCCCTGTATTCCCGGCTCTTCCGGTACGTCCGATACGATGCACATACGTTTCCGGCACATCAGGAAGATCATAGTTGATAACTAAAGGAAGTTCGTTAATATCGATACCTCTGGCTGCAATATCAGTAGCCACCATCACACGTGTTTTGCCCGACTTGAAATTGCCCAAAGCCAACTGCCGCGCTGCCTGACTTTTATTTCCATGAATCGCCTGGCTACCAATTCCCGCCTTGCCCAGTATCTTTACGATCTTATCAGCATTATGCTTCGTACGTGAAAATACCAACACCGACTGATCTTCTGATTTTTGCAAAATCGAAACCAGTAAAAGACTCTTTTCCTTTTTCTCTACGAAATAAACCATCTGTTCAATAGCATCCACAGTCGATGATTTCGGAGTTATGCTGATTCGTACAGGATTCTTCAACAAAGAATTCGTTAAAGAAATAATTGTATCAGGCATTGTAGCGGAGAAGAATAAAGTCTGTTTTTCTTTCGGAAGTTTCGGTAATATCCGCTTGATATCATGAATAAATCCCATATCAAGCATACGGTCTGCTTCATCAAGTACAAAATATTGTATCTTATCCAGATGGATATGTCCCTGATTCATCAAGTCAAGCAAACGTCCCGGTGTAGCAACCAGGATATCAATTCCTTTGTGTAACATGTCAACTTGAGGACGTTGATTTACTCCGCCAAAAATAACCCCATGCCGCACTTGGGTATATTTGGCATAATCATTAATGCATTCACTTATTTGCAAGGCAAGTTCACGGGTGGGCGTCAAAATCAACGCTTTAATCCCCCGGCACTTGGCTGCCTCTTTATTCATTTGCAAATGTTGTATAATGGGAATAGCAAACGAAGCAGTTTTACCTGTTCCCGTTTGCGCACAGCCTAATATATCTCTTTTTGCTAATGCAGCCGGAATTGCCTCTCCCTGAATGGGAGTGGGCACTGCATATCCTTTTTCTTCAATAGCTTTTAAAATCGGTTCGGTTATATTTAATTCTTTAAATGTCATAATTGTTGTTTTTGCTGTATCAAAACAGCTATTAATTTATATTGTAAAGGGACTGACAAACTCCATCATGGGAATGAAAATCCCGTAGGTTAAGCCAGTTTATGGGTTGCCAAGAAAAACTCGCGCTCCAGTGTACTCATTACTTCTTTTACACTACTGATTTTTTCAGCGAGAAAAGCATTGCTACCGGCAAAAGCATAGCCTTTTTTCATATTTCCTTTGGCTGCATTATATAAAGCTTAATAATGCAATAAGGGCTTTTTGTATAATCACATGTTTTGATACAATGGAATGAGCAACTCTTAGGCCTCTCCAGTCCACTATTCACATTGTGAATAAATTCCCCGTCAATAGCTCGTCCTGGCATTCCCACAGGACTTTCAATAATAAGAACATCTTCGGACTTGGAGTGAATATATACTTCCTTGAACGTCTCGGACGCGTCACATTCCTGGGTGGTAACAAATATACTTCCCATTTGTACCCCTGCAGCTCCCAGTCCCATAAAATGTGCAATATCTTCACCCGTCGAAATGCCGCCGGCGGCAATCACCGGAATCTGTTTCTGTTCTTTATAGCTGGATGCAATCATTACCACTTCCGGAATCAAAGTTTCCAAAGCATAATGCTGATCCTGTAATTGTTCTTTTTTGAATCCTAAATGTCCACCGGCTTTAGGCCCCTCCACCACGATTGCATCGGGCAGATAATTATAGTTCTTCTGCCATTTATCGCAGATGATTTTGGCTGCTCGTGAAGAAGATACAATAGGCACTAGCTTGGTTGTACTCTCTGGAGTCAGATATGAAGGCAGGTCGAGTGGAAGCCCGGCACCGGAAAATACCACATCAATCTTTTCCTCGATTGCGGTGCGCACCATATCCGCATAATTCGATAAAGCAACCATGACGTTTACGCCAATAATACCTTTTGTTTTCGCACGTGCTTTCCGGATTTCCTCTTTCAGCCCGTTAATACATTTTTCAGGATAAGTACCTTTCCCTTTGGGGTATAACAAACCTAAACCTGCGCATGATATAACGCCTACTCCTCCTTCGTTTGCTACTGCCGAAGCCAAACCCGAGAGCGAGATACCTACTCCCATTCCACCTTGTATTACAGGTGTTTTTATCTCAATATTTCCTATAAAGAATGATTTCATATGTTTTATTTTGCTTTAGAGCAATTGAACAAGATAAACAGTGTGAGCACACTTTATCCAAGCGCTCAAGATTGGCCCTGTCATTGACTATTTGCCTTGTTGGGTGTAATTTATTAAACCTTTACTCCTGACTTCTTCAAGAGTATTGTGTATTACAAAAAAGTCTAATAAATCTATTTTCAGAATGGAAAGTGCAGGAGTAGATATTCCTGATATTGCACAGAAAAAGAGCCAGAATTAGCAGAACTTAAATGTAATATGATTTTTTGTCTTCCCCTGTGTCAATCAGAAGATTCCTCCGTTGAATCATGAAACGAAAATAACTTATTAAATAAAAGCAGAAGATAATATCTTCTGCTTTTATTCGGATATTAATATCTTCTAGAGTTATTATAACCACCACGGCCACCACCGTTAGACGGTCTTTCAGTACGAGGACGTGCCACGCTTACTGAAATAACTTTCTGGTCGTATTCAACTCCATTCAGTTCGTCAATTGCTTTTTGTCCTTCTGTATCATTCGGCATTTCTACGAAAGCAAATCCTCTGGATCTACCAGTTTCTCTGTCAAAAATTACTTTAGCTGAAGAAACTTCTCCAAACTCTGCAAATAAATTTGTTAAGTCAGCATCATTAGTGCCATAGCTTAAACCTGAAATGTAAATGTTCATTTAAAATTTTATTAAAATAAATACTAATTTGGAGTGAGGAGGATAATTAAAGACAAGGACTGCTTGCTAATAAAATATTATAAAGAAGAACTATACGATAATGATTCGTAACTCAAACTCTTGGTACAAAGGTAACACAATAAATCAGAATAATACATTTATACCCGTTCTTTTTCGGAAGAAAGACGATAATTATCATTTATTAGCACACAATTCATCCTAAATCGGCGAGATACACAATTTTGCCTCTCATTCTTGATATTCTCTTGTAATATATCTACTTTTGCCATTACATAAATTATCAAGTCCCACTTTATGGATGTCAGAATAGAACCAAGTTGGAAACAACAATTACAAGAAGAATTTGACAAACCATACTTCGAAAAGTTGGTTACATTCGTCAAAGATGAATATAAACGGGCACACGTCCTCCCTCTTGGACATCAGATTTTTCATATATTCAATTCCTGTCCCTTCGAAAAAGTAAAAGTAGTTATCCTTGGACAGGACCCTTATCCCAATCCCGGACAATATTATGGAGTCTGTTTTTCTGTACCTGATGGAGTAGCTATCCCTGGTTCACTAAGCAACATCTTCAAAGAAATACACCAAGATTTGGGAAAGCCAATTCCAACTTCCGGTAATTTGGATCGTTGGGTAGCTCAAGGTGTATTCCCGCTAAACTCTGTTCTTACTGTACGTGCGCACGAAACCGGTTCTCACCGAAATATGGGCTGGGAAATCTTCACAGACGCAGTTATCAGGAAACTAAGTGAAAAACGGGAGAATTTGATATTTATGCTTTGGGGAAGTTATGCGAAAGAGAAATTATCTTTGATAGATAGCAACAAACATCTGGTACTAACCACTGTTCATCCCTCTCCCCGCTCTGCCGAATATGGTTTCTTCGGTTGCAAGCACTTCAGCAAAGCCAATGCTTTCTTGCATAGTAAGGGAATAGAAGAAATTGATTGGTAAATAAATGATTTCTCAAAACAAACTATCAGTACCCAGAAACATTCGCCATGAATAAATCAAACGATATCACCCGAGAAGAAATGTGGGCCAAGCAATGCTTGTCTGCTACCGATATTGATTACGCCGTGTGGGAACGGGATAAATCCATACTTCACCAACTTTCAAAAATCTGTCACAACTGCACATTTGTTGTCGATGTTTACAAATGCAATTACACGTATGCATCCTCGAATTTCGTTGATTTACTGGGGTATGACAGTCACAAGATAGAAACTTTGGAAAAGCAGGGAGATTATTTAGAATCACGTATTCATCCGGACGACCGTGCGCAACTGGCAGCATTACAGGTCACGTTAAGCCAGTTCATTTACAGTCTGCCTCTCGAACAGCGAAACGACTATTCCAACATTTACAGTTTCCGTATACTCAATGCCAAGCAGCAATATATACGTGTCACTAGCCGACATCAAGTTTTGGAACAAGACCGTAACGGCAAAGCATGGCTCGTAATAGGCAATATGGATATTTCACCCGACCAAAAACATTCCGAAACAGTAGACTGCACTGTCCTAAATCTGAAGAACGGGGAATTCTTCTCTCCTTCCTCTTTGCTAATGCCTTCTTCGCTCAACCTTACTAATCGGGAAATAGAAGTATTACGTCTTATTCAAAAAGGCCTGTTAAGTAAAGAGATTGCAGACAAGCTATGTATCAGTATTCACACTGTCAATATTCACCGGCAGAACCTGTTACGCAAATTAGGTGTGCAAAATTCTATCGAAGCCATTCGTTTGGGACAGGAAACCGGACTACTAAGTTAATTAACCCATACACCTTTTCCTGAAGCTACCAGTCTGTCTAAGGCATCCATTCCACCACACCCACCACCGGGTGCAATCTTCTCCATTCCTCAAATTCCGGATAACTACGTACACCATCCTGAATCACAGCTTGATAATACTCCACTCCCATAATTTTTTCCGTATCAGGCGTTTCGTATTTCAATTTCAGGATAGCCAGTCTCATTTCATCTGTCAATACCGCAGAAATGCGTTCGGCCACCCTTTCAAAATAGCCATCATAACGAGAGCCTTCTTGGATATGAATCATATCCATTTGCCAGAGTTCTCCTTCCATATCCTGATACCATGCATGCCACTCTATACACGCTTCTGCTGTATGTAATAAATTCGTATATTCAATCCTCTTTACGGACGTATTTTCCGCCAATTCAGCCATCGCCCGAAAGCTGGCAGACAAATCCAAAGGAGAAGTGTAAATGTGAAAATCAATATCCCGATGTTTCATCAATAATCCTGTACGCAACGAACCTACCAGATTCACTTTGGCACCAATCCCCTCCCATATCCGAACAATACGGGTATCCTCTATAATCTCCCAAGCTTTCTGCTGGTTACGTTTTGCCAATTCAAGAATATTCATCTTTTTCCTTATTAAGTAAGTATGCAAAAATAGGAAAAAGGATACATATATAGCTATAAATAACTATTTAATCCCTTAATGGGTTGAGCTAACTTTGTCCGCAAATTCAATTCTTCACCATACAACTAAAAAGAGATTATGATATTCAATCAAACAGAGAAACAGGAAAAAGAGTATTTACAGCAAGTCATAACCACTATCCATGATACGATTAACACTACCAGTACTTCCGTCAAAGAGCATATAGACACCCTGCAGGAGTACAAGGATTATCTATGGTCGAACAAAGATATCGATCCCCACGAAATCCGTTCCATGCGCGAAAGCATATTAAATCATTTTGCATTAGGTGAAAATGTAATTGACAAACGCAGGCGACTAAGCAAAATACTGGATATCCCCTATTTCGGACGAATCGACTTTCAGGAAAAGAAAGACAAAAGCCAAGTTAGTCCGATCTATATAGGAATACATACTTTCTATGACCTCAATCAAAAAAAGAATCTGATTTACGATTGGCGAGCTCCTATTTCAAGCATGTTCTACGATCATGAATTAGGCGAGGCGTTCTACTCCTCTCCGGCAGGCAAAATTAACGGGACGATCTCACTCAAACGCCAATATCGTATTCGCAAAGGAAAAATGGAGTACATGATTGAAAGTTCCGTAACTGTTCATGACGATATTCTGCAAAAAGAACTATGTTCCAATGCCGACAATAAAATGAAAAATATCGTCACGACAATTCAGAGGGAACAGAATCAGATCATCCGTAATGAAAACGCTTCTGTACTTATTATACAAGGTGTTGCCGGTTCAGGAAAAACCTCTATCGCCCTCCATCGTATTGCCTACCTGCTTTATGCACAGAAAGGACAGATTTCTTCCAAAGACATATTAATCATCTCCCCCAATAAAGTATTTGCCGATTACATTTCTAATGTACTTCCGGAACTTGGCGAAGAGACCGTTCCCGAAACCAGCATGGGGCAAATTCTGTCGGACGTAATTGACAACAAATATAAACACCAGAATTTCTTCGAACAGGTGACGGAACTATTAGAAAACCCGACACCCGACTTTATCGAACGGATACAATACAAAGCCTCCTTCGAGTTTATATCACTACTTGACAAATTCATCCTTTACATGGAAAACAACTATTTCAAAGCAACAGACATAAAACTCACCAAATACATCACCATTCCTGCCGAATTTATTAACGAACAATTCAAACGATTCCACCGCTATCCCATACGTCAACGATTTGAGACTATGACAGATTACATCCTGGAAATGATGCAACTACAATATAATCTCACAGTTAGCACTCCGGAGAAAAACCAACTAAAGAAAGAGATAAAAAAGATGTTCGCGGGAAATAACGCTCTCCAAATCTATAAAGACTTTTTTGAGTGGATCGGAAAACCGGAGATGTTCAAGACACGCAAAAACCGCATACTAGAGTATGCGGACTTAGCCCCTTTGGCTTATCTGCATATCGCATTAAATGGGAATAACGCCCAATCTTACGTCAAACACCTTCTGATAGACGAAATGCAAGACTATTCTCCCATACAATACAAAGTGATTCAAAAACTTTATCCGTGTCGAAAAACAATTCTTGGAGACACTTCCCAATCCGTCAATCCTTATGGTTCTTCCACTGCCGATATGATTCAGAAAGCATTTGCAACAGGAGAAATAATGAAACTTTGCAAAAGCTATCGTTCTACTTTTGAGATCACCAGTTTTGCACAAAAAATTCAACCGAACAATGAATTAGAACCGATTATGAGACATGGGGAACACCCCAAGATTCTTCCATTCAAAAATACAGAAGAAGAGATCCAAGGTATTGCGGATTTAGTAAACTCCTTCAGGAACTCCCATTATACCTCATTAGGGATTATCTGCAAAACAGAATCCCAAGCAAAAGAACTTGTTCAAAAGCTCCAGATATATGCAAACGACATCTCACTTTTGTCCAATCAAAGTTCTGCTTATGTAAAAGGGATTATCATCACTTCCGCCCATATGGCGAAAGGACTGGAATTTGACGAAGTAATCATTCCGCAAACAGATGATAAGAACTATCATTCCAATATTGATAAAAGTATGCTTTATGTGGCAACCACAAGGGCTATGCACAAGTTAACTTTGACTTATTCTGTTTCTTCACCCAGTTGTCGGTTCCTGTAATAGAATATAACATCGAAAATTAATTGAGAGAAAAAGAACAACCAATCTCCTATTATTACCTATTTTTGTACAATGGAAAATAAAGGAATGAAATACGAGTTTACCGCAAAAGTATGGAACTACTCATCAACTGTTGGAACGGGCGGTTGGCACATAGCCTGCCTGCCGAAAGAGATGTCCAAAGAAATAAGAGAGAATCTCGGATTCTTAGAGGAAGGCTGGGGACGGTTGAAGATGACGGCCAAAACAGGCAATACCCAATGGGAAACCGCAATCTGGTTTGACACCAAACTTGATACTTATTTACTTCCTCTCAAAGCGGAAATCAGAAAAAAGGAAAAGATCACAACTGATAAAGAAATAGAGATTATGATTTGGATTTAAAACAAGTGATAAGAAGAACTACCCGCAAAACAAGAGCCGCTTGAACAATCTCAAACGGCTCCGTAACTCCTTTAACAACATGGTTATCGAGCTAATATAACCACCGGTCTATATTCCTTTTTTCTGCACTGAACTCCACTCCAACTTTAACCAACTCACGCCCGTCTACCTGATAAGGTATCAGATAGCCTTTTTCATCAATCTGCTGCAAAGCCTGTTCGGCAGTACCATTCAGTTTAAATTCAAATACATAAATATACTTCGGAGTTTTCACCACTGCATCCGCCCGTCCGCGGGCACTACGAACCTCTGCTCCGGTAAATTGCCCCATCAGTTTGAAAACTAAATAAAATACAACTTGATAATGTCGTTCGGTCTTTTCATTCAGTTCATAAGGGAAATCTGCGAAGAAAGCCTGCAAGCGGGTAAGAAAAGCATCAACATCACCACTCTCCAATTCACGTACAAATTTACCAAGATAAAAGCCCCGTTCATCATCTACCACTGATGTGTAATAAGGAACCAAAAAATCCATAAATCCATATCGTACTTCATCATTGGGAAATTTCAGCAGGTAGTTTCCAAAACGCTTGTCATACCCCTTTATAGTCAAATAGCCACTCTGATAAATCAACGGAATCGGATTATTAGCATCTACCCTATATTCCATAAACGAAGAAGCATTGGCTTCTACCCCATCAATCAACGTACGCAAATCATACTCACTCTTTTTAAGCAGTTCGACTAAAAAAGTAGGAGTACCGGTTTGGAACCAATAATTACTAAACTTATACCCGTCAAAAACGTTAAGCACACTGAATGGATTGAATACTCCTTCCGCAAACTCACAAAAATGATAACCGTCATATAAAGCCGTCATCTTATTTAATGTTTCTTCACAAGTCAGTTCATTTGTTTCTGCCAATCGGTTCAGTTCAGGAGTAAAAGTATCCTCCAATTCTTGTCGTGTAATACCACAAATCGTGGCATACTGCGGCTTCATACTGATATCATTCAGTTGATTCAAATCACTGAACACACTGACTTGCGCAAACTTAGTCACACCGGTAAGGAAAACAAAACGAAGATAACGGTCAGAACTTTTCAGTACACCATAGAAGGCCTTCAATGTCTTACGATAGTCATCAAGCAAAGCGTCATCACCCAATGCCTGCAACAAAGGTTTATCATATTCATCCACCAAGACTACGACTCCACGACCAGACTGTTCACAGGCTCGGCGAATTACACCCGCAAAACGTCCGGAGAGAGTTTCCTCATCCTCCCCTTTGCCATATTTCAGTTCCCATTGCGTCAACTGCCTGCTAAGAATTTCGACTAAAGCCTGGGGAGAATCATATTTTTCCGCGTTTAAATCCAAATGAAATAGCGGATATGTCTTCCATTCCTTTTCCATATCAGCTATGGCCAACCCTTCAAATAATTCTTTCTTACCTTCGAAATAAGCTTCAAAAGTAGAAAGAAGAAGACTCTTGCCGAAACGGCGAGGGCGGCTCAAAAAATAAGGTTTACCTGTGTTAGCTATTCGCCACACAAAAGCAGTCTTATCTACATAGAGATAATTTTCTTCACGAATCTCTGCAAAAGTCTGTATTCCAATAGGAAGTTTACGTAATATCCCGTCCATGATTTTTTCTCTATTTTGATTATTCAAAGATACGCATTTCCATGGGAATACACATACAAACTCCACAAAAAAGTACACAGTTTCACAGACATCACTACCATGACTCCATTTTTCATCAAAACTAGCTCTGTACCAGACTAGCACCATCTCACTTCCTCTTCACTTTGCAAATCCAACACACAATAACCAGAACCAGCAAAATAATTCCGTACCAATACCAACCTCCGGTTGTCCTATTAGTAGTTTTCTCAACTCCCGTTTTAGAAATCTCCTTCTTAGCACTCATATCCGACAAGCTCACAGACTGTAAATCTACTTCTTGAAGCAGTTGTTTCTCATTAACATTTTTCCTATCCACCACAGTCTTCACCACCATCCCAGCCTTCAATCTAAGCGTATCCACAGGAAATACAAACAACACCTGCTCGATATGCTCCTCCACCACCTCCGAATCCTTTTCTGAAGCAACCTTATTTTTAACAAGACTTTTCCCGGAACTACTATTTAAACTTGAATCAACCCTAACTTCACTCTCCCTGTTTATCACCTCTTTCTTACTCCTACATCCCGACAGCAATACAGGCACAACCAAAGCCACCAACAACACAAACAGTAACTCCCTCCCACTCCTCAAAAACTCCTTCACATCAAAACAGGGACAAGCCTTCACATATTCATAAGGTTCAATCACTCCGTCACCATTCAAATCCGGTGAAGTATCCCGATGTCCCAACACTTGGAGAATATTATATTCCCGCTGCAAATCGATAATAATCTGATAAAGTACCCGTTTTTGAGCATTCGTCCGGGTATCTGCCGGACGCCCGTTCTCATCCAATCCGCCGATATAACATATCCCGACACTTCGCTCATTCCAACCCTTACAATGAGCACCGGCCAAAGCGACATCCCGCCCCTTTTCCAATTTCCCATCCAAACGGATCACATAGTGATACCCGATACCGTTGAACCCACGTTCCCGGTGCCAACGGTCAATATCTGTGGCAGTAAAATCCTGTCCGGCTTTCGTAGCCGAACAATGTACTATGATAGAATCTATATTTCTCATGATTATTCATTATTAGTTCAAACGCACCAGTTAATAATCCGAGGTGGCATACGCTTCACACACCCTCTAATCTCACACTTCTTCACTTCCGACTCCTTCTGTATCAACTCCACTTCATGACATTTATGTATCCAGTCAATCTTCTCTTCCTGCTCCTTGCGAAGTTCAATATAAAGCCCGTCTATCTTCTCGTCACGTTGAGTCAGCCGTTCTTCCAGCCAGTCCACCTTTTTACGGCGATTTTCTTCTTCCATACTGTTCACGGACGCTTCCTCTTTCCGTGCATCCGTCTTACGACAAGTGAGATACCTCACTAACCATTTCACTGCTTCCAAACCACCCATAGCAGTAATAAAAGCAAGGATTGTAGTTATTTGCATATTTATATTTTTACGTAGTTATAAAGAAAGAATGAGGCCGAAGCCCCATTCCATACAAACCAGACAGTTCTCAACGGCTCATGAATCAAGCAGCCGGATCCGGTGCTTCACCATTACCACCCGAACCACCATCCGGATCCGGAGTTTCACCCCCATCATCCGAACCGTCACCAACACTACCCAAATCATTAATATGATCCAAATCCTTGAACTTCAATCCATCCGAACGGGTAGTCGTCCCGGTAAACAGACGAATGTCCGAGTTAGCACGAAAACAGATACGAAGCCCTGAAATATTAGCGATCGTAAAATCTTCCGCCTTCTCCGTCCCTTTGCTTTGGGCAGAAAGGTAAAAATATCCCAGACCGGCGATATTCACCGAACGGCCACCCAGCAATGTCTTTCTCAATAACGTACGGAAATCTTTCAATACACTAATCGTTTCACCCTCGCTGACACCGGAAGCAGACGCAATCTCCTTTGCAAACTCATCCAACGTTGCACTCGTATCATACTGATAAGAAATCACCGGATACACTTTCTTTCCTGCTTCTTTATTTGTAGGGTCACACAGGCGAGACACCCTTCTAAATCTAATAGCCATACTACTTTTCTTTTTTAATAAATACTGTTTTATTATCACTTCGCTAACGTTAACGATGCAAAGATGCAGCATCTTCCACGGAGATGAAACGACACCAAATAACCTCATCAGAAAAGTACTAAAAAGCATTTCAGACATATACAACTGACATAGAGGAACTAAATAAACGACAAGAAAACAACGAAAAGCAAAGAAAAAGCGACAAAACCGATAGCCGGGGAGAATAATAAATAAACAAATATATTCAAACGAATAAATATCATACAAAAAGAGTGCACCTTCTCCCCCACCGGGAAAAAGGTGCACCACACAAACAAAACAAACAATAGTCTACCTTCACAGGCAGAGGAGAACCCATGATTCCATTTTTCCTATGCTACTATTATAAAAAGAAAAAATAGCAGGGGCACGGATTCTCTTGGGGAAATGAGGCGCTTCACAGCGACATAAAGGATATAGGCCATTAAACTCATTTATTATACTATATGGGGAAAACCTACATCTTTTTCTATTCTCACAAAAACATGAAATGAAACAATTAATTTCCTTTTATTGTTTTCCAGACAGGCACTGCTACCACCGCACCGACAATCGGAGCCACAATAAACAACCAAAGCTGGCTAATAGCCTCCACTCCGGCAAACAATGCCGGACCAATGCTACGGGCAGGATTAACCGATGTCCCCGTAACGGGAATACATACAATATGCACCAGTACCAAAGTCAATCCGATAGCCAGTCCGGCAAAATGAGGACTGCTATTATCCCGGTCGGTAGTGCCCAATACAGTCAGCACGAAGATGAACGTAAACACCGCCTCGGCCACAAATGCAGCCAGCAGATACGGTTCTTCAAAACCGTTGGCTCCCGTACCTTCTATCCCCATTGTACCGGTAATCAACCACAGCAATGCAGAGCCAAGTATTCCGCCCGTCACTTGCGCTACGATATACACACCGGCTTCCATTACCGACAGTCCGCCATTCAGCCAAACGCCGATGGTGATGGCCGGATTGATATGACAGCCCGAAACAGGACCGATTGTGTACGCCATTGCCACCACCGACAAACCGAACGCGAAAGCAATCGTCAACACCGCGGCTACCGATGTCGCGCCGCCATTCAATACAGCAGCGCCGCATCCCATTAAGACAAGCACCATAGTGCCCACCATTTCAGCTATAAATTTCGTTTTCATAATCTACTTTTTTCTATTCAATTACAAGATATTCAACTATAAGATTTTCAATTCTCTCCAATCATTCAGTTCTCTCTAATCATCCTCCCATTCCGAGGCGGCAACGACTTCTTCCCATACCATTTCATCCAGGCACGAGATTTCCGCTTTCTCAAATAAAGCGCATCGCTACAATGCTCCAACGCTTCCCAGTCAAATGAAGAATGGTGTCCGAACCACCTCTCCAGCCAGTAAAGCAGATGATAACTCATGAACGCAAGCAACATCCACCACCACGAAAGCCAGACGGATAGCACCAATGCAGGCAATAATGCCAAGAAGAAACATTCCGTATACTGTCGCGCATGAATCTGAAGTTCCATCTCCTCCCACCCTTCCAAATATTTAAACCGGGTGAAACAACAACCGAAAATCATAAAATAATGCCTTTTCTTCCTGTTCAGGAAAGTTTTCGCCAACAGACTATTATATATTATCATATCCTTCTCTTCATTTAAAAAAAAGCAACATTGCAAAGAACCATCCAACTACCGGTCGACAAGCCCACCTTGTAACGACAAAGCACTTTCAGTCCCGACGTAGAAGAAAACGAGACAGCCCCGCAATGTTGCCTGAAATACCTTGAAATGAAATAAAACTATTATTCGACGATTACGGCACGGTTCAATTCAGGTTCACTAAAACGGTTGTTCGTATCGCCCTCCGCTTTCTTCACGAGACGTTCAGGGGAAATTTTATACTTTTCGACTAATAAATTGTACACATATTCCATACGTTGTTCACTCAAACGCTGGTTCAGTTCCTTGCTGCCCGTAGCGCTGTCTGCCGAACCAATCAGCGTGAAAGTCTTGTTCTTATCCGCCTTGATGGCGTTGTTCACATAAAACTCAAGATTGGTAAGTTCCTTCTTGTCCAGGGTAGCTTTGCCGATATTGAAGAACAGGGCTACCGGCGAAGCAGTCACTTTCGATTCATTCACCACTTCCGGTTTCCGACTTCTGGCAGCTTCCAGTTCGGCGGCAAGGCGCTGTGCTTCGGTGCTCAAATCATGATTTTGGCGCGAAGCGCGTTGATACGTTCATTATAAGATGAATAATCTGCAGGAGCCACTTTCTCGACACGATTGAAACGGGTCTTGCCCAACTTCACGCTTAGACCCAGTGTCACCGAACTCATACCTTCACCTTTGCTGCCACTTACAGTTCCGTCAAAACACTCTTTCACTAGCATTTGCCGTCCTTCCAGAGTCAGGTCCAGACGCTTGCCCAGGCGGAACGTATTCAAGATACCGATGTTGGCGGCAATTTCATTGTCATGCGTACTGTTTCCCCACGAACGTGCCCAACCGAAACCTACAAACGGAATCACATTCCACACACGTTTCTCATTGAATCCGAGGAAACCGTTCGACCAGTTCCACATAAAGTCCGCATGGAGATTGGATACATTAAACTCTTCCTTGTAATAACCGCGATGCGCCCCTTTGGCATACATTCCGCTTGCGTCCGTCAGCCCCTTGGCTTTCAGACCCGAATATTGCAGACGGACTCCGTAAGAAGGAGTAATCCACTTGCCCAACGACACATCCAGTGCAGGAGCGATACGGTTGCCCACCGATGTCTTGTTATCAAATTCGCCTTCATAGATATTGATTCCACCGCCTACACCGATATACCAGTTACTCCAGAAACTATTCGTTTCATACGGGCCACGGAGAATATTTCCGTCCGTGTCACGATTTTCCTTTTGCTGTGCCATGGCACAGACTGATGATAATACCAATGCAACTGTAATAATTTTCTTTTTCATGTTTCAATTTTTATGTTCAACATTTAGTTTAACCTGTTTCTTTACTCTAATCTCATTTTACTTCCGGGGCGGAATTTCACTTGTCGTTTGGCCGGAATCAGCATTGAGCCGCCTGTGGCAGAATTATGCCCGTTGCGTGCTTTCCGTTCCTGAACGACAAAACTGCCGAAACCGACTAAAGTGACACTCTCTCCTTTATGCATTGTTTCCGCAATGGTTTCCATGATTGCATCTACTGCATTCGTAGCTTCGTTAAAGCTCAACTGACCTTTAAGGGCTACTTCTTTGATTAGTTCTGATTTGTTTATATTTTCATAATTTATAATTTACACGACAACGTCATTCACGCACACACCGCACTGATTGGGCTGCATCCCAAGAACCCGTATATGCAGAAAGTTCAATTTCTGACGATGTAAACATAAGACATTCAGCCCACGCCATTGAACCATCGTTACTGGGAGTAGCCCATTTTTGTGGACAGGAAGTCCAATAATACCCATCAGTAAGAAAATAAAAGGTGTTTTTTACGACTTTTGCACTTGTAGCAGGATAATAAGCCTTTTTACGACGTTCAGCATCATAATAAAAACAATATCCCATATTATTTTCATAAGACATGGAAGAATCGTAATACAAATTATCTAATTCAGAACCTACACCGGATTTATAAAAAGAAGCGGCAAAGTCTGTTTGCGGAACCATATACCCCAGCGGGCAGGGATCATAAATTGTTTTTACAGCCTCAACTTTATAATCCTGGACAGGGACTCCCCACAAGTTATAAAGTTCTTCTGAATAAGGTATCCATGTATCATTGTAACGATCCTCCATACTACCGTGTAGTATACATTCTATAAACTTCTCCGGATTCTGAATAGCATACTGAAGCCCTGAAACATTCGGATTCATCACCACATTTTCCAACTCTATTTGTTTATCACGTACATTATAAACCAGAGCATCCTTTCCCTCTGTTAATGACACTTTGCCAATCATAGGATCTTTACGTCCCCATTGATAATGTAAGCCAACCGATTTAATCGAATTAGTTTGGACAGATGTAGCTCCCAAATTACGATCGAGTACATAATACTGCTTTCCACTATAAGTCCGGTCATTCGTAGGTATCACATATTTTTGTTCTTCCGGTTGTTCTGTACACCAAATATGCCAACTCCAAAGACATTTCGCATTTTCTGCATTAGGATCGTTATCATCATATACAGCAATCAAGGCATTGCCACTTCCTGTTCCTTTTACAAATTCAACTCGGTTTGTTGTCGAATTAAATGCAACCTGCGTTATCAACCCTTCCATATCCTGCCAAATTAGTTTTGCAGATTTAGGATGAATCTCCGCACCACCTGCCTGTGTCAACAGATTATCATCGGCATCCCTAAAAGTTCCCACATCAATAATACCTCTCACACCGACTCCCATAACAGTAGCGTCAAACGAGTATTTTCCTGCATAGGGAGATACAATATAACAATTGGAAGTCCCTTCCTCGTCCAATACATTCGAAGTCCCTATCTCTGATATTGGAATATATCTAGTCATATTTCCCATTTTCACTTCTAAATAGCCACCATCAAATCCCTTCCCTGTTGTACAATAAAACTTCCACGAATAAATATCTCCACTAAGCCAATCAATACGTTGCGAACGATTGTCGTTATATGCATAATTATTATCTACTTTAATTACATTCTCTATTTTCTCATCATAACGCCATAACTGCAAATTAGATGTAGGCATAGTCGTTTCTTTGTCTGGTTGAACAACCCTTATACTACGAAAGATCAATTTATCCAAAAGTGCCTCATCTGAATCATTGTTATATAAATCGACATTTACCAATGAGACCGGATCTGAAATTTCAGATAAAAGTTCAACTGCTCCCCTACTAAAATTCATTTGATACTGCCCGTTATATTCATATACTCCTGTCCATGAATTATCTACAGAAACTGTATATTCCAAATTACTACCCGGCATATTTACCGCATCCTCTACATAAGAATAACCATCAGAACGCACGCTAGAAATATTGAAAGTATATCGGCATCCATGTTTGACATCTATGTACTTACCAGCAACTTTATCATAAAAATCGAGCCGATAATATTCTTCTTTATTGGTAACATTATCTTCTACAATAATTATCACTCCCATCCGTTGAGGACTAAAAACAGTTTCCTGAAGTGTTTTACCTCCTGACATGGCAGTATGATCAGAGCATCTGTATTCTGATATTAACGTTTCTGCCGAACTTATACCTAACGAAGATAAAGTATAAGCATAAGACAGTTCCCCAACTTCCGTATATATATCATCACCATTAAACAAAGATATATAACGAGGTTCATTATAGCAGACAATCTTGTTTATTGTCTTATTTATACCAGAAGACAAATTTACTCTAACGGCAGCCATTCGACGATCCATAACACAAAGATTGGATGCATTCTCCTTCCATACCAATGAGCCACTAAAGCACATATAAAAATTACCGGAGTCAGACAAGCCCTGAATAGGACTGACTTTAGCTTTCTGCAAATCTTCTTCCGAAATAGAAGAATTACCGACACTAGCATTTAGTAATACGTAAACACGATCATTCGTTTGCGGAGTAAAATCATCTGTAAATTTCAATAATGGGGAAGCTGTTGAATTTCCCAATATTGCCCTGGAATTTCCATCTTGATAATATACAGGAGTACTCTTTAAATTATCACCCCTATATACAAATAAAGTGTAAAATGAGATTTCATTCTGCCATTCAGAAGCTATCCCACGCACCTGGACATCCTGCATGCCCACAATAGACAGTTGTATTACATTTTTTTGATTATCTCCTTCCGCAACAGCAGAACAATCATCTTCGCAACTTCCTAATCCCAAACTGCCTAATAAGAACAAAACTATATATATACATTTTTCCATATCTTATACGTATTTATCATTCCCAATAATCAATCTTCCCGCACACAACGTATTGGTAATCCACGTGCTGTTCCCATGTCATTATCGTAAAAATCAATCCACTTTCCATTATACCACCCAAAAGTCATACTTGTTGTTGTCATTGGAGAAGCAGTCCAATATTGTAGCCCATTATCATATACAAAACTATAATCGAAATCAATTACACCCGTCATTGGGAAAAACAATTCTCTACCAGGCTGTATTACTGAAAAATAAACTCCCGTATCTTCCATACGGCAATTTTCAGTTAAATAATAGTCCTTTCTCAAATTATAAAAAACAATATTAATAGGCACCCTATATCCATAGGGGCAGGGATCGTATATAGATTTACCTGCTGTTATATCTCTACCTTCCCATCTATACGGACTGAAAAATGACCAGGCAGTTCTTATATCAGTCCCTTTACTAAAGAAAGACATGGGATTTAGAATACCTTCACTTAATGAAACTCGTTTTAATTCATGCAAAGCAGAAACCTTCATCCCCAAAACGTCAAAGAGAGGTTTACCTGGCTTCTCAAACGGGTCTTTACGTCCCCATTGGTAATACAGACCATAAGAATTATCACCTACAGCATCCGAAACAGCCCCTATATTCCGATCCATAAACGTGTAAATCGTACCTCCGGACTCTGAATGAATATATCTATCTGAAGGACGAGGAGCACACCAAATATGCCAACTCCAAAGCACCTTTGCATCATTTGCATTAGGATCTACATTATCATACACGGCAATTACAGCATTTCCAAATCCCTGACTACCCGAAGTTATGAATTCAACCCTATCATTATTGAAGGCAACTTGTGTAATTAATCCTTCTGCATCTTGCCAAAGCAACTTTGCCGATTTAGGAGCGATTCCTGCTCCTTCCGCTTTAACCATTTGTGTTCCATCAGCTTTTTCAAAAGAATAATCGGGATTCTCATGAGAAGGATCATGAATAATTCCTTCTGCCCCATTTCCCATAATAGCCCCATTGAACGAATAAGTTCCTACTTTTTCTGCAATATAACAGTTGGCATAACTTTCATTGATATCTAATGCTACGGTAGGAGCAGGCTCCACAATAGGTAAATAGCGTACAGAATTTCCACATGAGACCTTGAAAAAGCCACCTTCGAAACCTGATTTATCCTTCGTTGTAATAGCTAGTTTTATTCCAAGTTCGTCAGCTGACACAGCACTACTACTTATAGAAATATGATTATCATTATTTGTTCTTTGCAGGCTTCCATTAGTATAATCCCATAATACCACCCCTTCTTTATCTTGTGTTATTTCAGTCTGTTTGTCAGCCTTTACAATAGAAATACTTATAGTTTTGTCAGGCCTGCCTGAAGTTGAAACTGTAAAAACAGAAGTCGGATCAGTTATATTCGGCAATAAGGCTACTTCCCCCTTACTTACCGTAAAGCCTTCACCCGGGACATCGCCATTAATATTTATCTCTTCTCTCCAGTCCAACAAATCCATATCAATTTCTACATCATCCACACTTAGCACCCTTACGTCCACTGTATAAATATGATTCCTCAATATTCGATAACTATCATTTGTTTTAATGGGAATAACGCGTTCAATCGTGCGATTTTCTCCTGTTTCATTATTCCACAAAGAAATCCTGACTTTCAAAGCTGTAACATTCGTATTTTCATCATAGTCTGATTCATTCTCTAACCAGTTCTCATAAATATAGCGGTCATAAGACGTCTCCGTTACCTTATCAACATTTACCCCGTCATCTATCGGTAACTCAACGGATGATAATAAATGAGAATTTTCCCAAGAAATCCACCAACCAAGATAACCTAAGGTACAATCTATATATTTGTGATATACGTCATTCCACCAACCATTTGCAGCAGGATTACGGTGAGTCTCAAAAGGTGCAAATGGACGAATACACGAAGGCATATGAAGTATTTGAGTCTCTACCTGATTAATATTCCATGCCCCTAGAACGGAGCGTTTTGTAGTACGAACCACGGTTCGTAACTTAGCGACTCCACGAAGTAAATGTACATCAGCCTCAAACTCACGACCACCGCCCCACCCATCTCTTATTGTCCCTATCCCGGACATATATAACGGAGTTGTCAATTCCTCCTCTGAAGTGACATCAATCGGATATTCTTGATTTGCCCACACATAAATATTATCTCCATCTCTAAATGTACCAACAGGCACTTCAATACTTGCCCTATATATACTATCCTCATAAACATAGGAATCAAGATATATTGCTCCATTCCGCGTAGAATAGAAATTTCTATAATGGTCACTATCATAATTTCCTATTTTTACAAACAAGTCTTTTATCTCATTTTCTTTTTCTAAAGCAGTGCTGCGTGTATTAGAGCCTACAACTTTAGAAGAAGGCACTATGACTTTAAAAGTAAGCCTCTCCATTCCTTCCGGTATGCATGAGGTGTCTCCATTCTCATACACAGAAGTACATGAGAATATTAAACAGCTTACAAAGCATAATATTAGATATACAATGTACTTTTTCATACTATATATTTATTCTGTTATTCTTAGTTTATTCTTTAACGCAACGTACAGAACGTCCGTCTGCGCGCCAATAAGTCGTCCAGTCCTGCCTTATCGTGTTCAAGTTCAATAAAAGTCCATAACATTCATTAGTTGAGGTTGAGCCGGCAACCGCAGACCACTCAACTATATTACCTAAACTATCAACTCTACCAGTTTGTGGTCTACGATACCCTGTACACGGAAAATAGCCAGCATCTGGATGAACCAATCCATATGAATAAAATAGCCCCCCTTGCAATAATCCTGTCCATGGCTGATTACCGGGCACACGCCATCCTACAGGACAAGGATCAAAAATCGTTTTTGTATTTGGTAGCCACAAAGTTCGATTTAACAACGACATAGAATTTGTATACCAATCACCAGGTGAAGTAATAGCAATAAGAAAACGAGCGGGCTGGCGAATAGCTTCAACTAAATTTTCAGACGTATCAACTTCCTTATAACTCAAATTTGTAGTACCCGTCAGGGTATATAACATTTTTTCTTGATCCGTCCAACCTTCTGATGCAGGAAAAGGATCTTTACGCCCCCATTGATAAAATAGACCTTTTACTCCACCGTCAATTGTATATTCATTAGTCATAGCTCCCAGATTTCTATCCATCCAAACCAAATTATTAAAAAACTTCTGTCCTTCTGTTACATTTGGTTCATAATCTGTACACCAAATATGCCAACTCCAATAAATCTCGCCGTTTACTTTCATCGCAACAACCGCATTTCCCTCTTTTGCCGTCCTTACCTGCAAATAAGCCCTCTCGCGCTCCGAAGCATTGACTACCGTTACTCCTTCGTCCGCAATAACTCCTTGTTCATCTTGCCATACGAGTTCTGCCGTTACGTCTC
Source organism: Bacteroides sp. AM54-2NS (assembly GCF_003602935.1). NCBI lineage: Bacteria > Pseudomonadati > Bacteroidota > Bacteroidia > Bacteroidales > Bacteroidaceae > Bacteroides > Bacteroides sp. AM54-2NS. The sequence goes on along the minus strand of NZ_QTMZ01000034.1, from coordinate 14,978 downwards.
CATCCGGAATTGGAATATTGCCAAACTCTGCTTGTTGAGCCCATATCTTATATACGTTTTCAGTAGGAATATCCACCCTTCCGCCCGGAGCTACCATATAACAATTCGTCATCTTAACTTCTCCCTTCACCTCTTCTGCTTGTGGCGGAAGATACTCCCATGGACACACTGTCAGATTTAGTTCAAACTTAGCTATCTTTTGAGTAAAGCGGCAAAAAAGTTTATATACATGGTTACGTTCTATTTTTTCTAGAATTTCGCCCTGTGGATAATTGTTATATCCACCCAACTCGACCCGAGCATAATCATCATATCCCGTTTCATATCTATAATGGAAATCTAAGGATAATTTATCATATATACACTCCATTTCCGGAACATAAAAAGAATATAATAATTCTCCTTTATCATCAGAATATACTTCTTCTCTGATTTCTTTTCTGTCCATAAAATAGATATTATCGTAACGGTTATCCGGCACTCGGACAGGCGATATAAATCCAATATCTGATATACGATCCACTCCTAACTCTTCAATATAAAGCCTGTTTTCCCAGTAGTTTTCATCCTGTCCAATTTCCCTCCTCATATAAACATCTACCCTCGCAACAGCCCGGTCTACTTGCAGATTGATTGTTTGTGTCGTCCCTTCCAATGCGTCCACTCCTGTCAGTTCTCCATACATCGGCAAACAATAATCATTATAGTAGCCCATTATATTAGGATTCCAATAATCCATTATATCACGTCTCCTATATTGTATTTCAGCCAAATCACCCGGATGATCCACTGCTTCCAATAAAGCACGGGAATCCATATCCGTTGGCTCATTTACAATGGCATAAAACGTTTTACCAGTAGCAGCCTTTACTAGAAATATCGGAGTAACGTATACACCATCATTTATATTCAAATCCGACCAATAATACATCTTATCTAAAGTAGAACCATCAAAAACGTAAAGACGTAACCGGTTGATACGCGTTTCATTTTCGTTCAATACTTCAGGATCATATGTAGCACGTGTACTGATACTCATATTCATTCGCACCTTTCCTGGTTCATCCGACAGAACTGCACGTTGTTCATCATTCACACATGAGAAACAAAGCAGCACAAGCCACATCATCCATTTATATTTTGTATACCTCATATCCATTTGCTGTTATAGTTCGCATTTATTAGAGATCTTCACCTTTCAACCAGATAGTCCAGCCGTTAATCACAATCTTCGTGGAAAGGAAATTCAATAATTCCGGATTATAGAAAAAGACTATCGCATACTCGCTCTGCCGGTCGAGATATTCCTGTGCCGGAATATTGTGCCCTTCCATTTTTGTAAGCAACAGGTAAGGTATCAGGTCAACCTTCATCAGTTCCTTGCCGTCCGACTTGCGTGTAAGCGTCAGATATACTTTTTTATGTTCGAGCAGGCGCATGGTATTCATTTCCGCCACAATGCCCACATCTTCCACTTTTTCCAAATGATAGGCTGATAACTAATCACGTCGTCATCCAGCAAGTCATTATTCCAGTCATAATATCCGTTGTCCGCATGGATTTCGAACAGGCAATCACTCATATCCAGTTCTTCTCCCGGACCGGACTTTTGCAAGATAAAGCGGAATTTATTGGTATCCTTTATCAGAGAGACCATTTCCGTCTGTTCCTGTCTGCCGGTAAAGTCGACAGTCTTCACCTCGCCATACCAAAGCGGGTTCAGAGCTTTATTGTGCACCAATGACTCTTTCCGTTTCATTCTTACCCTCAAGTCTTCCAATGTTGATTTCCCGGCAACCAGTTCCGGCATTTCAAAGTCATCGCTCACTCCCGCCCAAGCGGCTATCCGGTATTCACCGACCGGAAGCGGCAACGGCATACGGTAGCTACCGCTGCCCAAAGTTTCTCCCTGCTCGCTCTTCTTCATGATAAACGTACCTTCCTTGTCAAATACAAACACGTCGACACGATTCACTTGAGCCGCAAAAGCGTCGGAAAACTCCATGTTATAGTCATACCGGAAACGAACATACAACTGACATTCCGGTAGTGTCTCATCAATGGATGTGCAGGAAAAGAGTACAAGCAATAACAACAGGCAACTTCCATAATTCATCCGTCGGACAGCACCTTTTGTATTCATTATCTTTCTCATAATCTATGGGTCTATTTATTTTTCTAGTTTCATATATAGTGTGGAAAAGCGACTTTTGCCTTTCTCGGAATAATCTGCTTTAGTTGACAAGTCGCGAAACTTGCCTGTATGGTAAAACCTGTTTTTATCAGTTTTTTATATCAAGGTCTTGATTCACGGAAATAAGCCTCCGCCGGCTGAACAAAAACGAAAAGAGGAAAAAAGAAGGCGTCACAAGACAAGCTGCGCCGTATCATAACGCCTTCTTATTATTTTAATTGTTATTTTAGCCCAATATAGTTATCACTACAAATCCACTCCCTGACTCCAGGTAGTCCATGGATTTATCGTAATACTTACAGAGAGATATGCTTCAGCGTCATCATCATTCTCACCTGGTTTTTCAGGGTCAGTAGGATCTGTGGTATCAGGAATCCAAGGAGTACCCGGTTGCTTCACACTGTTGATAGCCAATGTGTACCAGTTGTTACGTACGACACCATATTTGCCAAGTGCCATTGTAGCGGTGATTGCATCGTCATGACGAATCAGGATGTTATAGTAGCATACACCTTTCTGGAAGTATTCTACACCTACGGTTTCACCGGCATTTGCATCAGGCTTGGAGTATTCACCACCGTTCGCAATAACGTCCAGTTCGGCGAGAGTAATAGCGGCAAAATCAGCACCGACAGTTTTGCTTTGTTTAATAGCGGCAGCGGACATACGTGCATAGAACTGGTCACAAAGAGTGATGAGTTGTGTTTGTGCCGCATTTGCTGTGCCGGCTGTTGTTGCATCTTTTGCAATATTATATACAGTCTGCAAATCAGCCAATGTCTGATAAGTGACACCCAAAAGGCGGAACCAGCTTTTACCCACTGTAAATGAATTAGGAGTGTAAACCGCACTTGCTACGGCAGCTGTAGTCTGTGCCTGGGTTTGTGCGTCGGCAGCCATTGTGTTCTCAAGACAGTATTTGCTATCCGTCATAGCTGAAAAATCAGCAGGCAAAGTTCCGTCGTCAGCAACTTTCAGATAGTTGAACTGTGACACATTGAATCCTGCCAGTTCGTAGTTCGAGTCAATTCTATAATCCGCATTGGTAGAACCTCCGGCAGGCATTACGATTTCAGCATACGGGAACATGCTCTTGTTGGTAACATTCAATGCCCAGTTGCCGAATGTACAAGTCACTCCTGCAGGAAGCTTGACGCCGTCCGGATTTGTTCCTAAAGAAACTTTGGCTACGACACGGTCTACATGAATAAGTGAACGGTCAGCTTCGGCAGCGGCAATCGCGGCAGTAGCATCAGCAATAGACGTTCCATCAACCACCTTTACATTAGCTGTCACCAATGCTCCGTTAGCCGGATTTGCATTGTCGCCGGCATTAATCATCATAAAGTTGTCCTTTGTTGCTCCAATCACTTCGTCAAGTGTCTGCTCTACCGCACCGTTGATGACAGACCAGGAAGCGGAAGCCACACAGGCAGCCTTGAATTTGTCACTCGGATTGACTACTGCCAGTACTTTGGCGGTAGTAGAAGGAACCTTGAATGCTGTTCCTGTCCCTGTTGCAGGATTACCGCCTGCATTCAAAATATACTCGGCCGGAGTCAATGTCTTTGTCTCCAAACAAACGTCCGATGCATCAAACAACGCAAGGAGTACTTCGTGTACATTCTGTTCGTCCGCTGTTCCGTGGTTTTCTCCCGGAGCGCGTGTTCCCGTACTTTTAGGCATATCTACAACTACGGACATATAAGCTCTCTGCCGTCTACCGGCAGCTGGTCTTGTCCGCCGGTTGTCATCTCTTCATCATTACTACATGCTGCCATCGCCAGTCCGACAAACAGCGTTAAAAAAGATTTGTCCAATTTCATTGATTTAAAATTTAATGAATACTAAAATGTTAATTACTAAGTATAAGTTTCAGATTATATTATTCAGCTTTTATACCTTCCAAACGTTTCAGGTACACCCGCATCGCGTCGTAATCTCCCATTTCCCAAGCCACGATAGCGGCGTTATTGTTAGCTATCCTGTCACTCGGAAAACGGTCAGCAATCATCCGGATAATCCTGTTGTATTCGTCCGAACCTTTGCCGTAGCTGACTGCGACCTGATACATTTCGTTATGGTTCATCTTATCGGGACGTGTTCTGATGATTTCCCGTCCCTGCTCTACAGAGAACGGAACCACTGTATAGCTGACTGTATATTCCACTAAGCGCAGCTTCGGATATACCTCTTGCAATAAGGCATTATATATTTTTCCGCCATCGATAGCTTTTATCTTCGCATCGCGCGCATCCGGTTCGGGAGTCTGCCCGATAATATCGAGTACTTTCTGCATATAGGAAGGACGGTATTCGCACAACCATGCAGCTAGTCCCTCCCAGTTTTCCGGTACCGAACGGCATTCTATCATACTGTCGTCCACCTTATAGGCATGTTTCAGGTTTTGTACCAACGCTTTCGCACGTTGTTCGGAAAGGCGGGCATTGGCGTCATAATTGCCTTCCGGCGATGAGTAGCCCACTATCTTAATCCGGGCAATACGATAGTTATCATCTTCACGGATAGAATCAATGGACGAATGGATTTTAGCCAGTTCGGCAGGATTATTCATATAATCGGCAAGCAATGCCGACTGGTTCACTTTAAAATTAAGATATGCACTGCGGGTGAAAGAACGGCGTTTCTCCTCTGCCTGTGCCACCATTATTTCCAGATTCGGGCGTTCCACTACCTCTTTGAATAAAGGAAGCTCCGCAACGGGATCATTACCCAGTGCTTCTCCGCAACCTGCGCATCCCTGTAATTCACGGAATATCTCGACACGTGCTCCGGACATCCACTCCTGTGCCGGAACTGTTTCGTTATATTCTAACAACATATCCCGTTTCCTGTTAAAACGAATCATTTCCTGTCCCTCTCCCGCAGCCGGTTCTTTGCCATACAGACTTTCTTTCCGCTTGTTCATGCGATAACGGTTTCTGCCTGCAATGCAGACTGAAGGCAGGGCGAGCGTATCGTTTTCCGACCGGCTGATTATCAAAGGAGTGATTATCATCTGTCGGCGTGAAGGAAGCTGCAGCGTGCTGCAATCCATATTAAATGAGACTTCCACTTTGTCATCGCTTATTTTCCGGGCAACGGCTTGTCCGATATTTATCTCCTGGGCATGGGCGGAAACTGCGCCTAGCAGTCCCAAGGTCACGTATATACAGATTCTTTTCATCATTAGCCTATTTTATAATGTATATGATACTCACGGCAGCTTTTGTTGGGCCGAAGTAGTTTTTCTTCTCACTTTTCTGAATGGTTCCACATGTGGCACAAGGATATTTGGAATGATCCAACCGCGCATATCCGACTCCAAGTACAGCCTCCATACTCCAGCGGTTGCCGAGCAGCCACTGATAACCGTAGGATATTCCGCCGCCCCACAAATGTCCCTGATAACGGTGACGTTCCATGTTATCACTCAAAAATGACATTCCGCCCACATTGTATTTGGCGTAGTGTCCGTGCAGACCCAGAAAATGACCGTTGAATTTCTCACAAAGCCAGTAGCGAAGTTCCGGCTGTACACCCCAGTGACGCAGACGCGTTTCATCATCAAACTTCCAGGGGTTATAATTTCCGGATAAATCGAGAGACCATTTCTTGCCCAAACCTATTTCCAGCCCCAAGTTCATTGTAGTAGTAGCGTCATAAAGCAAATTAGTCTTTACTGCAACCTTTTGGGCGTAAGAGTTGTCCGTATTACAAAGTAGTATTCCCAAGACTCCGATTAAACATAGATATTTCTTCATGTCGTCTTATTATTTATTATTGCTTTTGTTTCATCTCTATTCCGTAATAGAGATGAAACAAAAGAATACAAACAATAAAAGCCTGATTAACAATGATTTATATCACATAAAGCACCCATATAACGTTTCAGTATCATGACAAAATGAATCATAGCAAACAAAACAGAAAATAATATTCTGATATATAATTCATTAAAAATACAGATACTGAAACAATTGTGAAACAAACAGATAGGTAACAGACCAAACAATCAAAACAGTTATTGCCATGGAAACAAAACTTATGAAAAGCGAATTGCTGTACATCGAAGAACACCTGTCATGCCAAAACTACATGACAACGATTGAAACCGGATTCAAGTATCTTGAGTTCGATAAGAACACAGAATTTGAGGAAGACACTACAAGTAAGAATTATCTTCTATTCTTCCTGAAAGGTGATTTCACCATAACTTGCAACCAGTTCCACAACAGGTCGTTTCATGCCGGAGAGATGATACTCATCCCCCGTTCTTCCCAGCTGAAAGGAATTGCGGAAACCGGTTCAAACCTGCTCTCCATGTTTTTCGATATGCCCGAAGGAAACTGTGACAAGCTCATATTGCAATCTTTATCAGACCTTTGCGACAACATTGAATATGACTTCTCACCGATTAGAATACACTACCCGCTGACACCGTTCCTCGAAGTGCTGACCCACTGTATCAAGAACGGGATGAGTTGTGCACACCTGCACACCCTGATGCAACGGGAATTCTTCTTTCTCCTGCGCGGATTTTATGAAAAGCGGGAGATTGCAACCCTGCTTCATCCTATCATCGGAAAAGAAATGGACTTCAAGGATTTTGTCATGCGCAACCATACCAAAGTAGATAATATAGAACAGCTCATTTCACTATCAAACCTGGGAAGAAGCCGCTTCTTTTCCAAATTCAACGAGGTGTTCGGAATGACTGCCAAACAATGGATGCTGAAACAAAAGAACCAGAGGATACTCGAAAAAATGACCGAACCGGGAGTATGTATAAAAGACGCCGTTGAAGAATTGGGATTTGATTCGCAGAGTAACTTTAACCGTCACTGCAAACTATATTTCGGATGCACCGCCAAACAGTTAATGGAACGCTGCCAGACCGAAAACAGCCTTATTTATGAGGATAACCACGCGACGTGTACAAAATGAATAAAAAAATGTACTTTATGACAATTTATATTATAAAAAAATAAGCTTACTTTGCAGCGTGAAATAGTTCAAAACAACAAAGAGATTTTAATATAATCTCTATTACGGAATAGATTACAATACCGCAAAGATAAATAAAAATATTATATCTTCTAATTTTCAACGGATTATATTACAAATTTTCATTTCACTTGGATAAATTTGTAACCATGCTGTTCACCTGATTAAGCATGGATACATCGAAATCTTTCAAATAGACACGTGTCATTTCTTCCGACGTGTGACCAAGTCCGGCACTAATCACAGAAATTGGAGCTCCATAGTCACGGGCAAGAGTAGCCCAAGTATGTCGTGCGGTGTACGTCGTCAACGGAACTTTTATATCAGCTACAACAGCGATTTTCTTCAAATGGCGGTTGATACGCCCTAACGCCAGACGGTATTGTTGGTATCCCGAAGCATATTCACCGCTGATGATCGGAAAGAGATACTCATTTTCTGTCTTGTATTTATCAATCAAGCCCTGCATCTGCGGAGTCACCGCTATGCGAATCAACTGTTTCGACTTATGACGAGAATAGGTCAGCACACCATTGCAAATATCAGCCTCCTTCAAAAGGACAATATCGACAAAAGCCATTCCCTGCGCATAAAAGCTGAACAGGTACAGATCGCGGGTAAATTCCAGTTCCGGTTCATTTTCCAGATTCAAATCCGCCAAATTCTGCATATCCGTCCGTGACAAAGCACGCTTCACCGTTTTCGCCGGGCGGGTCTGTGCCTTCGCAAACGGATATTCGCCACGAGGATGATAACCGTCCGCTACCGCCTGGTTGTACAGGGAACGCAAGTTGCGCAGATAATAGCTTACCGTATTTCCGGAAGAGCCGTTACTATACAGGAAATCCTCGTATCTCCTGACGAACGCCGAATCGACCTCCGACATCCGGACATCGGGGCGGCTTATAAATTTTGCCAACGACGAGCGGGTGCTCTTGTAGGCCGCAGCCATTCCCACTTTCTTCAGTTCCTGCTTACGCTCAATCTGCGCATTGATATATCGCAATAAATAAAACTGTGGTTTTCCTGTACCAAAAGCACTTTGAGCCAGAATATCCTCCACTGTAAATTCTTCCCTTGTCCGCTCAAGCTGCCTGATCCGTGTATCAATCCGATTCCGCATCTTCCGCAGCTCGCGGTTCATTTTCACGACCTCTGTAGCCGTAAAAGTAGAACCTACGCCATTCATAATCTTCCCTTCCAACTCGTCAAACACCTCTTCTTTCATCCGGTAACCTGTATACAGTAATTTTTTTCTCCGATTGTGGATCACCTGAAATACTAAAGGGTAACTGCCATTATTCAATATCCTGCTCTTATTCAGCATAAGTTTCACTGATGTTATCATATCTTGCTTTTTTTGTTTGAGACGTAAAAGTACGAAGTTCACCTTACTTATCAGAACTATTTTTCCGCCTGTTACGCAAGAAACAAGAAACGGAATAAAAAGTTTTTCCACTTTAAGAATAGTTATATGATAAATATAGTTAAAATACACGTTCTAGTAATCAGTATATTTTTATTACATATTTCCAATATGCATACGCATAAATTAGAGATGTATACTATTTATGATATTTCATTATATAATATAAATATTTCCGCTATTATTCATTTTGAAAAATTAGAATATTAGGCATAGCTTTGCACTATGGATTTTAGGGAGCCGTCCGTTCCTTTAAAAGGAAGAGATCCTTCCTCGGTGTGCAACGGGTCGTTCCTTTTAAAGGAACGGCCCGTTGGTTTTAAAGGAAAAACCGGCATTTGTAACCATTTGAATTTCAACTTCTTACCGAATTAGAATTCCGTCCCCGTAACCCATGGGATTTTTTCCAACAAACACGACGGAATCTGCCGCACGAAGCGGCAATCAGTATACAACAAATTTCAACAATTCAAAATTCAAATCCCATGGTTACAGTCACGTTTGCCATCAAGCCATATCTGGCGAGGTATATGTATGTCCGGTACGGACAAAGTTTAGAACTTCAATCGCATAACAATCCGCCTTCAAGGCTCCCCATCCCGATCCACCTCTCCCACCTCACTCCCATTTATCACTTCTTGCATCAATTATCCGTTCCTCATCCGCAAGGCGTCTCCTGGAAAGAGACAGGAAATATCACTTTTGTTCTTCCCAGCCCAAGGCGAGGGAAGAATCCGGAAGTTTATAATTATTTCGGTCAGGACAGCATCTTTATTATCGAAAAGGAAATTGAGGTGGAAATGAAAGCGGAGCTTTATTCGTTCCTGTTGGAAAATAAGTTCAAAAACGGGGTGATGTATATAAAGTCGATGCATGAGTTTGTGGTAAAGTATGATATGGCGGAGTCGGTGGAAGAGGAAAGTTTGATGAGAGGGTTTCAAAGGTGGAGAAAGAAAATGAAAAAAGAATAATCAATTCTATTAATAAACAATACTTTTTTCATAGTTATTAAAAATAATAAGAGAATTAATTGTATTTTTGCTCAATCTAAATTAAGTATAAGATTATGTCTCAAATACCTTTTACTGTTTCTGCAAGAACTGCTAAGCTCATTGGACTAGAAAACTTCTCCAATGCAGAAGGAGCCATTATTGAGTTAGTAAAAAACACATATGATGCAGACTCCCAGTATTGTTTCATACTTTTTGAGAATATAGGCACCCTAAATGCTACAATTTACATTATTGATTTCGGATGTGGTATGAATGATACAACAATACAAAATTGTTGGATGACAATAGGAACTGATGATAAATTATTTAATATAAAATCAGATAATGGCAGAATAAAAACTGGAGCTAAAGGTATTGGACGATTTGCATTAAATAGATTAGGGAATTACACTACCATGTATACTGTTCCTGAAAAAAGTGATATAGGATATAAATGGACTGTAGATTGGAGTTACTTTGATAAACCAGGTATTACAGTATCAGATATTTACGCATCGATAAACAATATTGATCCGAAAGATGTAAAAAGCAAAATTTATCACTTAATTGAAGAAAAAAAAATCATAAAAGAAATTCCACCATTCCAAAATGGGACTGTTTTAGAAATAACACAGTTAAATGATGTTTGGGATATAGAAGCAATTAAAAGCTTATCTGCAAACCTAGAAATTTTAGTTCCTCCTTTTAATACAGAAGAGTTTTCAATATTTTTATATTCTCCTTTTACGGATTTAAAAGGTAAAATAAATAAAAGCGAAAGCGATGATTATGATTATAAAATCTCTTCATCTTATAAAGCTGACAAAGACCAAACTCTAATTATCAATATAACTCGAAATGAATTAGTTACTTCTGCTCTTGAACAAGAATATAAAGAATTATTCAAGTATGAAACAATGCAGAAATACCCCTATACACTCGAAGATTTTAAACATAAAACTATTACTATAGAAACCCAATTAAACAAATTAAAGGGATTTAGCAATATAGATCATAGTTTATTGGATAAAATAGGCAAATTTCATTTTGACTTTTATTTTATAAAAAATACAATTTCGGATAATATAGGAGAAGATAATTTACAAAAATACCCATATAAAACCTTTCAAAGTTCAGTAAGAAAAAACTGGTTAAAGAAAAATGGGGGCATTAAGATATTTAGAGATAACTTTCGTGTTCGCCCATATGGAGAAAATGGACAAGATTGGCTCAAATTAGGTGAAAGGCAAGCACAAAGCCCTGGTGGTGCCGGACAAAAACTAGGTGGATATAGAATACGTCCTAACCAAATCGCAGGAGCCGTACAAATTTCACGAATTGATAATCCATATTTTCAAGACAAGTCAAGTCGTGAAGGATTACAAGAAAACGATGTTTTTAGTCTGTTTTCTAATATCATTATAGAAATAATCTCTTTCTTTGAGAAAGATAGGAATACAATAATGTATTATCTATCACAATTATACGAACTAAAAAATCCGAAAGGAGTAGCCCGAAAAAAAGCTGATGCTCTTATAAAAAATGATTCCGAAAGTTCCGACTCTCCTCAAGAAGATATTGATTCTTTAAAAGAAGGATATAAAGTAGCAACAGAAGAGCTAGAAGAAAAAGACAATGAACTAAGAATGCTTAGAAACTTAGCTAGTACAGGATTGATAATTTCTTCTTTTGCGCATGAACTTAAAAGTTTGGCAGGCATTCTATCTTCAAGAACAAACGATTTGTCTACCGTATTACATCAGTATTTAACAGAAGAACAAATGAAGGGAATTATTAAATTTGAAAACCCTTTTTATTTACTAGAAATAATTCAGAAAGAAGATAGAAACATCAAACATTGGTTAGATTTTGCATTAAACTCATTAAGAAAAGACAAAAGAAAAAGAAAAAAAATTATTTTATCAACTTACTTTGACTTATTTAAATCAACATGGATAGCAGCTGCTACTGATAGTAACATCTCTATTGAATTACATAATTTAGAAGAAAATAATTTAACATCAATTAAAGCTCATGAGGTAGACCTGGACACTATTTTCAATAATCTCTTAACTAACGCTTTTTATTCAATAAAAGAAAAGAAAGATAAAGTCAACAGAAGATTAGACATAAAATGCGTAGTAGAAGATGATTTAGTACATATAATTTTTCAAGATACAGGTCTAGGACTTGCAGAAGAATACAAACATAATCCTGAAGAAATTTTTAATTCATTTGAATCTTCCAAAAAAGATAGATTAGGAAAGCAAATTGGTACTGGATTAGGTTTATATATCGTTAAATCTATTATTAGTGAATATAACAATTCTGCTATAAGAATTGTTAGAGATATAGAAGATGGTTTTGCCATTCAAATAACATTTAAAAAAGCAGATTAAAAATTATGAGCAAAAAATATAGAATAGGGTATTTAGATGAAGATGAAGCTATCAAGCCAAATTTTATCAAGCTTTTAAAAATGAATTTGATATTAAAATTCTGCCCATAGAAAATATTAATAATGTCTATGACGTTTTACGTTTCATTAATGATGAAGAACTAGATGCATTAGTCGTAGATTATCGTTTAGCTGACTCTGGACAACTAACATTTAATGGAGATAGCGTAGTTGACCTTATCAATTCACAAAAAAAATACTTTCCATTAGTCATGCTGACCTCCTATGCACAGGACGCCATAGCACACATGGAAGACGTATATATTGTTAAAGACAAAGAGGAAATTGAAAGTTCGGCCAATCTTTTTTTAAAGCAGCTAGAAACTGCCATAGATAGATATCAAACAAAAATCATAACAGCCGAAAATAAAATAAAAGAGCTAAGTGAAAAAAAAGTTTTATCTATTCAAGAAGAAGAAGAATTACTGCGTTTACATATTTTCATGAATGAAGTCGATCCGGAAGCTAATCAACTACCAGCAAGTTTATTAACGTCAAGCGCTATCAACAATATCTCTGACTTAGTAAAGGAATCCAAAGAACTACTATCTATTCTCAAAAAGAACAAGGAATGAAATTTAGAGAAACAACACCTAAAAGACAAAATATAACAAAAGAGGTATCCGACTATCATGAACATAAAATTAATCTCCAGAAAGATTTTCGTGGGCATTGTGGATATTGCAACGATAGAGATTGGCCTAGAAGAGAGTTCTTTGAAATAGACCATTTTGTACCTAAAGTAATGTTGACTACTATCAAAGATACTGATTATTCCAATCTTGTTTATTCTTGTCGTTCATGCAATAATGCGAAAAGAAAAAAATGGCCAACAGGAAAAGAACACATACATAATGATGGGAATCAAGGTTGGATAGATCCGTGTTGTGACGAATATGATAAACAATTTGAACGAGAAGAAAATGGCAAGATTATACCTGTTACACCCCTAGGCAAATGGATGTATGATGAGCTTAAACTTCATAAAAGACAGCATCAAATATTGTGGAACATAGAACAATTAGATGAAACGTTAAAAGCTCTAAAACCATTCATCGACTTTCCTGAATCTTTAGATTCCTCAATTTGTATCAGAATAATTAAAATATATAACTCTCAACATAAACTGTTAGAAGAATTATACAAGATATGAATAGTAAGAAAAAAACAGGCTCATACTATACGCCATTAGATTTAGCAGATTTTATTGTTCAACATTTAAAACCATCTTTGAATGATACTAATTCTATACTTGAACCAAGTGTAGGTGACGGTGCGTTCATTAAAACTATAATTGCAAACAATATTCCAGTAAATCAAATCTCAATAGTTGATATTAACGATGAGCATTTTAAAAATATTCAAAGTATAATCCCTCAAGAAATTAACATAAATACGTACAAAGAAGACTTCTTAGAATACAATAATGAGAACAAATTATTTTCATTAATTATAGGAAATCCTCCTTATATAAAAAAGAATCTATTGCAAAAGGCCCAAATAGACTCATGCAAATCTATTCTGACAGCAGCGGGGCTTAAATCTTCCGCAAAAAATATATGGACAGCTTTCTTTATAAAAAGTATATCATTGCTGGATAAAAATGGAATACTTGCTATGGTTCTACCTGCTGAATTACTACAAGTAAGTTTTGCAGAAGAGCTGCGTCATTATATTCTTAACAAATTTCAAAGAATAGAAATTATTACATTTGACAATTTGTTATTTGAATGCAAAGGGCAAAATACAATCATATTTATCGGATATAAAGAGTCAAAAAACAACGGCGTCTATTTTTCAAATATAGAGAACTTATCCGACAAAAAATTAACACTTAATCAGAACAATTATATCACACATAGTCCTTTTAAATGGAGTCACCATTATCTAGATACTGAAGACTTACAGTTTATTGAATTATTATGTAAAAAGATTAAGCTCATTGGAGATTATTGTGAAACTAAACCCGGTATTGTATCAGCCGCCAATAGCTATTTTATAATAAATGAAGAGACTGAAAATAAATTTCATCTACATAAATATACTCTCCCTATTCTACAAAGAGGACTATTCGTAAATGATGATATTATATATACCAAAGAGGCATATGCTAAACTGATAAAAGAGGGAAAGCCATCTAAAATATTATGCTTCACAGAAGATAATACTAAAAACATCAATTCTCATGTACAATCATATTTAAATATTGGTTCGCAAATGGACTTTGTTAATGGTTGGAAATGTAGTAAAAGAAAAATCTGGTATATAATACCCAATATATCAACTATTCCAGACGCCTTCTTTTTTAAAAGATGCCATCAATACCCTAAACTATTGATAAATGAAGCGCAAGTTTATGTTACAGATTCTGCTTATAAAATTTGCATGAAGACAGGATTCGATTTATCCAGTTTTATATATTCATTTTATAATACTTTGACTATTGTATGTTCTGAATTATTCGGAAGATATTATGGTGGCGGTGTTCTTGAACTTATACCAAGCGAGTTTAAGCGTCTACCTATTCCATATGTAGCCATTAACGAAAAAATATTTCAACAATTCTACAATAGGGCAAAAAAGGCAGCAAACATAACAGAAATATTACAAGAAAATGATAATTATATATTGAAAGATAATTTAAAATTAACAGAAGAACAAATCATTAGATTACAAAAAATCAGAACTCAATTATATAACAAAAGACTAAAATTATAATTTAAAAGGTAAGCTCCCGATAAAGTACCCCGTATAAAATATAGAATCACTATATAAATCTAATAAGTTTATAGCGTAACCATTCTATTTTCCGCCTTGACATAAGTTGTTAGCCGCCATATCTTTGCGCCGTAACCTTTAACAAGAATGATTATGGCAAAAGAAAAAGTAAACTATCAGGAG
>NZ_QTMZ01000033.1:0-62096 GCF_003602935.1 Bacteroides sp. AM54-2NS | reverse complement strand
GATCTACATCTGGACTTTTAGTACATACGATGGGCAAAATTGCCATCGCATTCATTTATCTAATTTTCTAAAACAAGGAATCAGAGTTCAACTACTGATTCGCATTATTTATAACTTTTGAATTTCTTCCAATGAAAGTCCGGTAGCCTTTTGGATAGCTGTTATGTCTACTCCCTGTGATTTCAGATTGCTGGCAATTTCGAGCCGTTCTTCCATGCGTCCTTCCATGCGTCCTTCCATACGCCCCTCCATACGTCCTTCCATGCGCCCTTCCAGTTTTGCTCCATCTAATACATCATTTTGTATCATGATGGCACTAAGGTGCTCGTCGTAGGCATGTCTTTCTTCCTTGGACATATTGTAATAAATAAGTTTCCGGCGTGCTTCTTCCAGACCGGGAGCTGTTGTATCGGGGCGAATGCAACCAGTTTTCAAGTATTCAATCCATTCTTCCAATGGAGTGACGGCCACTTTATCGAATTCATTCACACGAATTAGAAAATATTCCGGAAAGATTTCTGCCGGAATCTTATGGACGATGGCGTCTTTTTCTTTAGTAGTTACTTCCAGTCTGTCTCCTGTATGTACTCCGATAAAATGGTTTTGTCCATGATACAAATAATCTTCTCCCTTACCGATATCGAAGTATAGAATACTGATAGAGTATATTTTTTTCACCGCATAGTAGCGTTCTCCTAAAGAAATATGTTCAGTGATAGCTTTTGCCACTCCGTACAAGATGCGTTCCAGATAATAGAGCTCCCGTGTATTTTGGATCTCTACAATAATGATTTCGTCCTTACTATTTCTGGCTTTAATATCTACCCGGTTGAATTTATCATCGATTGTTTGTTGGTTGCTTTCACTTTCCAATATCTCTATGATTTTCACGTTTTCACCGAGAAGGACAGTCAAGAAACCTTCCAGTACGCCGAAATTTGCCTTTTGGCGGAGAAGCCTTTTCACAGCCCAGTCAAAGCGTATATATTTGTCTTGTTGTTCCATATCAATTTAATTTTTAGGTTATTGCAAAGCTACGACTTTTTTTTTAGATAATGGCTACTCTTTGACTTTATATTTTCAGTGAATGAATCTGTGCATATTTGGCAAATTCATCAGGGGCAATTTAAATTATTCTATAGTAGAGAGTTAATTATTAACGCTGTCACATTTTACTATTCCCTTTTATGTAACTTAAAGTAGGAGTAAAAATGTGGCAGCGTTTTAGATTGAAATTTTAGGTCGTTATTATTCCTTATTTTTCTGTGTCACTTCAATGCCTTCCGGCCAAATAGCTTTAGCATATGCTTTTGCATCATTACCGTTTTCTGTATAGTCTTTCGCTATATCCCCTTTGCCTTCATTAAACTTCCAATAGGCTTTTAAACCTGTAGTTTGAGGATCGACATCATACATATTTTTGTAAATTTCTTCTTGTGAGCGTATCACGTTCCATATTCGTACTTCGCAGATTTCACCATCTAATTGACGAGTCATATCCTCTGGCTCACCATAGGAGTGTCCTATTTTAAACATAAAGTCCTTTCCTCGGGTTTGCTTGCCCAAATTAATGGGCTCACCAGTTCCGTAGTCCTCAATAGTACTCTGCAGTTTGCCATCCACGTAGATAGCGGCAGTTTTTGCTTCGGTGTCATAAGTCACGGCTACATGATACCATTCGCTTGGTTGCAACAATTTTCCTTCGTCTGCCTTTGGGAATTTAATCTCGTTGGCGGCAAACTGCAATTGCTGTTTGGGGAATCCTGAATCGCCCAAACGGAACAAACAGTATTGCTCTATACCCATTATAGTTGAAATCTCATTTTTAGGATCGAATCTATTTACCCGGATAATGGCTTCGAAGGTTAGTTGTGTTAGCCCATTTACCACATTAGCCGTAGGGCTGTCTTTTTCGAATCCGGGAACTTCAAAGTAGTTGTTTGAAAGGCTCACTGCTGTAGTAATGGCGCTGGAACGACGTACTATGTAACAAATAGTTTTTGATCCCTTCAATAATCCCATACCTCCTGACGCTTGCTGAATAGTGACAGGTAGCAGGAAATTAGTGTCAATGTCCAAATCCGTGAGGTCGGAGAAACTGATCGTTACGACTTCCGAGTTTACGTCTCCTTTGGGGATGACGACATGCTGTGTAGAAAACTTATAATATTTAGCGTCCAGCATTGCATAATTAGTGCCGAGACGCGCGTTATAATAACCTATCAACGAAGGATCTACCTGAAAATTAACATCAATATCTTGTTCGGCAGGGTATGCCAACACAGCAGAAAGCTCTTGCTGCCCTGTCTGTTTGAGATTATTAAATGTGAAATTAGCTACATCCTTCACTTTTGCCACATCTATATATACGGCATTGTCAAAAGGAGACGCTTTACTATAATCCTTGTTGTCACATGCCGCTACTAACAGAAGTAGGATTATGACAGAACCTGCAAAAGAGACGAATAATGGAATGTCTCGATGAATATGTTTTGTTTTCATAATATTCTCTTTTTATATTTTTCTTTTTATTGATCTCGACCGCTAGTTCTACCAATCTTTGGCGAGATAGCGATATCCTAAATGAAATTTTTGTCGATGTTCATCTGTTACAGTTTCGGATATACCATAGTTGTATTCTCCATTTTCTTCTCTCTCCATGAATGGAGGGCGTGGATTTTTACCCCACTCTAGACCATCTTCTGCTATTGCTCCAATAAAAGATAGATATCCATTTTCCATGCGATATTCGTATTGATTCTGTTCATCACTAATCATATCGCTGCCAAATACGATAATATTGTTCTTTTTTCGATTTTCTTCTTTTTTCCACATTATCGCCTTTTTCTTTGAGGCATTTAATATTCCCTCTGCACTCTTAGGATACAGAGGCATATTTACGCTTCCATAGCGTTCAGCTGTCAGTCCTGCTATGGGTTTACGAGTATAGTCGCTGTAAGGGTGTTCGGTTTCCCACGGTTCTATAATTTGCACTTCTTCTTCCTCTGAAACATAACCATGCCATGCGTAATCAATGTATTTTCCCACTTCTATACCTTCGCATAAAGCAGGATCATAGAAGGATGCAGTAGGCTCGTCCTTATCTACTAAAGTCAGCATTTTACCAGGCATTGCGTCACGCAAACTTTTGATAAGTTTGGGATATGAGGTGGTATTTACTGGAGGCATTCCCGCTTTATCATATCCACTGCCTACGTCCCAAAGGTTCACACCATCTAACTGGTAATACTCTATTGCATCTTTTACTTGTTTGGTAAAGTCTGCTATCTGGGCATCATTCATATTACAGAAGCCTAAGCCTTTACCACCGCCTTCGATGCACAGACACACTTTGCGTTCGTGATCTTGAAGAGGGCGGATGTAAGTGGCTGTATTCTCTAATACATAGCGTAGATCATTATTCAATGTTAGTATGGCGCGACCGGATTCTTTATCATAACCTACCGTTGCAATACGCAAGTTGACAATATTCCCCATACTGTACGCTTCCTTTTCCCGGGTTTCAGTATTTGTTCTCACGTATATAAAAATATCAGCAAGTATAGGTTGGTAAGTAGAGGTGTTGAGATAGAATACAGAAAGGAAACGGGTATCCAATGTTGCGATATTAACGCCATCTTCAGAAATTATTTCACCTGCCTTTTGGCGTACATTGACTCTGTATCTAAGATATTGCTTCTCTGTTTCACCGTCCGCATTAGTTTGCTCTATGGCAAAGAGTAATCGTAAGCATCATAATCTGCAGGCAGATTATGTGTAGAAAGCGTAAGTTTGATACTTGATGACTTCTCTTTTCCGGCAGGTATAGTCAGGATGCCTTCTCCCGAGATTACATTCCCTTTGGGGAACACTGCTGATTTTAACAAGGGTTTTTGTCTCCAATGTGCTGCAACCATACTTTCATTAAACGCTTCAATCTTCGCATTATCTGCCTTTATTTCAGCTTCAAACTCCATACTCATCTCGTTTTCCAATTTGACCGTTACCTTCACATCGCTTGTCGCAGGACGGCTTAACTGATAGAATATTTCATCGACAACTATTTCATCCTCACTGTCATTCGTCAGTTCAATAACTGCTTTCCCGGAGAAGGACGAATTGCTACGCAGCGTACTGCCAATACTTCCCATTGTCGTTTCATCCGGCAACTTACCTGCATCCGCCAAAATAGTATCTTCGGTGCAAGCTGACATTCCAACCGCTAGTATCAGGAGCGGGAACAGTATATATATGATAAATTTCTTTTTCATAATCGTACGTTTTTATTTCGACGGATTCATCTGTTGAATAGCCGTACGAGTGGTTTCATAATTCATATTCGCACTATAATAATCGCTGCCGATATTGTGAATGGCAAGGCCTCCAAGTGGCCCCATTGCAGCTACACAATCTGTCATCAGAGGCACTACACTTTGTTTTTCATTCTTTTCGTCTACTATTTGGTCGCCTATACGGGCAGATAATAGAACTTTCTCACGAGGTAGTATATTGCTATCCGGTAATCCGGCAATCAATAGATTTAGTTCGCTCACATTAGTGAGGTCAGCAGTATTTAACACAATGTAGTTTAGCTTTTCAAGGTCGGTAGACTCTATAAAGTCGGGATTACCTTCAAATACTAATAACTTGCCACCACCCGTTGTAGCGGATAGCTTAGAGACGATAAGCTGTGCGGCCTCCTTACGGGCTACCATTTCAGCATCTGTCCCGCTATATAGACGGACGCCTGTAAAGGCAAAACCATCCAGGTTCAATTCTGTGGCTGCGGCAACTGCTTTATCAAGCCAAGTTCCCAAAGCTGCGGCATCAGTAAAGGTAGCTGCCTGTGCAGCATAATCTACAAGATAGATTACCCGGGTACTCTTTTCACGCAATAGAAGAATGTCTTCACGGTCATTATCGCTGATATTGCCGGGATTGCATAAGGTAACAATGTCCAGTGAGTCGGGCAGTGAACGAAGGTAGCTTCCTTCATTTACAGGTTTCTCCGGAGAATTGTCAAATCGCGTATAAGCTATATAATGCTTACTTTGCTTGTAGGTATTCAATACCTGCATGTAGCTTGCCCAAAGTTCCGGATTCTGATCTTTTGGACTATTTATGTTCACATCCACCGGCTCCGGTTCGTTCCAGTCACTACATGCCGTAGGCAGAACGCACGCTAAGAGTAATAGAGTGCAGGTAAATATGTTATATATTATTGCTTTCATTTTTTCTTATTTTTCATTCGTATTAATCATACTCATTCATTTCTCATGGATTGGCATAAGGTTTCTTATCCCACCACAACCGTGTGCCTCCGTTGTCAGGGCCTCCTAACATACCTGTCGCCAGTTTTATATTAGAAAGATTCTCGGAGTACTCGATAGGAGGGTACCATAATCGGCGTATCATGTGATCGGTATCAATGGCACCACCGCTTTTATTCTTTATTACGGGTAACAGATGCGGATATCCCGTGCGCCGGTATTCGCTCCATGCTTCCACTCCCAAAGGGAAGTTAGCAATCCACTTTTGGGTGATGATACGTTCAAGGTTCCGCTCAAAATAATTATCCCCTTCTTCCCATGCTATGGTGATAGTACTGCGCGGGCCTTCATAATCTGTATATTCATATTGGGGGTCGTCATATGCCTGTGGCATATCGGTTGTATTTGCGGTATATGTATCTGCACCCGTCACTCCGTATTGTTCAAAAGAGAGAGCTATGGCTTGGTTATACAAATCTTTGGCTTCACCTCCCATATTCCATCCCCACAAAGCACCCTCGGCACGTAAGAAAGTGATCTCTGCAGCGTTCATCCACATATAGGGGCTGGTGCTTGTGATGATCGGCTTACTGTATGCTCCTATCATTTCATCTTTAGTGCGCACATCAATACCGATGCGTATTCCGGCATATCCATCCACTTCCATCCATGTTTCCTGGTCAGTAACCTTAACCGTAGTGAACATTTTCTCCCGCCTCGGATCCTTATAACCGTTCATATATGAGATGATATCACCGCCCACACGCTGGTCATTCCAGTTGTTGAACACCATTGCTGCACGGTTTTCCTCTACTTTCAAGAAAGCGTTGTCTGCATTTTGGGTAATGACGCCAGCGGTAACGGCTTCTTCGGCTATTCGCCGGGCTTCCTCTTTCATCTCCGGTACGTATGTCAAACGCATGGCCATACGTAACTTGAGCGAATTTGTGAATTTGAGCCATTTGGAGAGATCCCCCTGATAGACATCATCAAATCCTAATGCTAATGCGACCGGATCTTCTGTTTCGTCGAGCAAGTCACGATAGAACGGGTAAGTACGTGTGATAAGATCAGAGAAAGGCGCTTCCTGCCAGTCTGTTGGCGGATTGTATGTCTCAAATTTGGCTGTCCACTCCACAGTACAGCCGATATATCCGGAGAAAGCTCCGGCGGCAAGTGCTTCGACAAATTGGTAAAGATGCTCCTCCGTAGGAATAACCAATCCCTGTAATCCTTTGAGACTGGCACCAACATTGTATCCTTCACGGCCCAACTCTTCCTTGTCCACCTGATAGTCCTTCTGGTTTATTTTGTCAAAGTTGTCTATACACGCAGTTCCGACAAGAACAAATAGTGCAAGTGAGAACAACTTTATAATAGATGTAGTATGTTTCATTATAGCTGTTTTTTATCCGTTAAAAGTTTATTTTCACGTTAAAACCGATATTGCGTGTACTCGGTAGCATAAAGTAGTCGATTCCTTGATAATAATTGCCGGTTGTGGCAACCGCTTCAGGGTCGAAGGGAGCTTTGTTATATATCATACAGAGGTTGCGTCCTACAACGGACACCTGTATGTCACATACATCATGTAACCATTTACGGGGGAGGGTATATCCTATAGCTGCTTCCTGTAGGCGTACGTTGGTGGCGCTGTAGGTATAATATTGTGGCAATCCCAGCTGGGAACCAATGGCGGTGAACCATGTCTGGGCATCCACCCTGTTACGTCCGTTTATCAATACGCCACCGTTGTCCCGGGCAATCGCCGAGCTTTCGGACACACCGTATTGATCCATGGCTGCTGCTGTGGCAGAATAAACAATACCGCCAATACGTGCGGTCAACAGAGCACTGACATTAAATCCTTTCCATGAGAATTGATTGCTCCATGCCAGATTACACTTGGGGAAGACGCTTCCCAACTTGATATCAGGTTGATTATTGACTGTTATCAATGCGCCTGCAGGGGAAATTTCCACCATTCCGTTATCATCCCGTTTTAGGTCGGCTTGAGTGTAGAGGTCACCGAGTGACCCTCCCGTTTTCAGGATGAACCGTGCCTTTCCAAGTCCGCCTACGTCCAACCGGTCTTTATTGATAGGCTCACCTGTTTCCGGGTGTATGTAATCCTTTACCAGTTCGATAATTTTGTTTTTATTGTGGCTAAGCGTAAAGTTCGTTTGCCAGCGGAAGTCTTTTTTCCATGTGTGTCCATAACCAAGAGAGAGCTCGACTCCTTGGTTACGTACATAACCTGTTTGCAAGTAAATGGTAGTATATCCCGAAGATACGGAAATTTTCGGGTCGAAGGTCTGGTTGAACGTGTTAGCCAGATACCATGACACGCCAAGGTTGAAGTCCTTGAAGAGACGCATGTCCAGTCCTAATTCCCATGAATTGGTTCGCTCTGGCTTGAGGTCGCCGATAGGATAATGCGTTTTGGGTTTCCACGTCTGTGTCGTTTCATCGTACTCAAAGGTAGGTGAAGTCAGGTTACGTGGGTAGGGCATACCGACGGAACTGAATGAACCGCGTATTTTCAGGTAATCGATTGCAGAAGGTAGTTTTACCATTTCGGAGATGATCGCCGAAAGTCCCACTGACGGATAAAAGAAACAGGTGGAAGATGAGTTTGCCAGTTGTGATGCCCAGTCATTACGTCCGGTCAAAGTAAGGTAAAGCATACTTTTCCAGCCCAGTTCCGCACTCGCGAAAATGGATTGAGTTTGTTCCTCCCATTCATCCTGACGAGCTTTCTTTTGCGTATTGTCGAGATCGAAGACATTAAACACATTAGGAATACCATTGGCACGTATCGGTCCGCGATAACTAAGTTCGTCATACTTATTATCCACGATGCTCGCTCCGACATTCACTACAAGTGAGTAGTCCCCAAAGCGTTTATTGATGTTTGCCAGTACATCGGCGTACACTTGTGATTCATCCGGCTTGGCAATGGCGTAGAATCCTTGGGTACTACCTTCAGTGAGAGTAGTATTCGAACTGGCGTACAACTTTTGCTCATATTTGGTATTGGAGTTATCTACCCGGACACGTCCCGAGACGTTCAGCCAGTCCGTGATGTCGTAGCTTAACGAGGCGGACAGCATGTAACGCTTCTTATTGTTGGTCCGTAGATTACGATATGCTATCCAATAAGGGTTTTGCATACGCAGGTCTCCTTCGCCTTGTGGCCAGTACATGGTCTTGATCTTGCGGGCCGGGTCCCAACGTTCGAATACTTTTATCAAGTTGAAATCGTCTCCACGCGGAAACAGGTAAACAGGAACTATCGGGTTTGAGTAAGCGCCTTGATTAGTCATGTTGCGATCATTCTGAATAATATAGCTCGCTCCGATGTCTAGTTTCAGTTTATCATTCAGGAATGAAGTAGTATTACGGAAAGTAAAATTAAAACGGTTGTAGCGGTTATTCGGTACAATCCCCTCCGAGTTTACTGCGGCTGCGGAAAAGAAGGTCTGGTTCTTTTCTGTACCTGTCGATAAGGTGACGGAATTGGTATAAGTCATTCCTGTGTCGAAAAAGTCACGTGGTTCGTACCCCCTGCGGGATGCATCGTTCAGTAACGGTCCCCAACTCAAATTTGTAGAAGAACCGTCCGATTTTCCTTTACTGCCTGTACCATAACGGTTCTGAAAGCGCGGCATCACAAATGGTTTAGAAAAATCAGTGTTACTGGATACAGAAACCTGCATTTTGCCTACCTTACCCCGTTTCGTGTTGATGACGATAGCTCCGTTGGCAGCGTTACTTCCGTATAGTGCGGCGGCGGCCGCTCCTGTCAAGACCGAGATGCTTTCAATATCGTCCGGGTTGATGTCGGCAATGCTTTCGGTAACTCCCTGGGAACCGTTTTCCGTACCGCCGCCACCACCGAAATTAAACATCGGGATGCCGTCAATCACATACAGGGCATTGCTGGATTGCTCAATAGACTTCGTACCGCGCATTATCACTTTGCTGGCTCCACCTACACCGGAAGAACTGCTGTTGATATTGACACCTGCCACTTTGCCATTCAGGCTGTTGATGAAGTTAGCGTCTTTAATTTCTGTCAGTTGATCCGATTTCACCTGTTGCACATTGTAGCTCAAAGCTTTCTGCTCGCGCTTGATACCGAGGGCAGTCACGACTACTTCGTTGAGTTGTTTCGTGTCGCTTACTAATTTTACTGCATAGATGTTTTTATCTGTTATTCTCACAGTTTTGGACGTATATCCCACATAGGTAAAGCTTAATATATTACCTTGGCGGACCACGATTGTGAAATTGCCATCTATGTCGGTGATAGCTCCTTCGGAGTTTCCTTCCACTTTGATATTAACTCCAATTAGAGGTTCATTATTCTCATCAACAACTTTTCCAGTCACATTCTTAATTGGATTTACTTCTGTTTTTTTGTCAGGAACAATCATTATATATTTCCCTTTGAACTCATAAGTGAATCCACTGTCTTTGAGAATTTGTGTAAGGGCGTTCTCTACTGTTACAGCTCTAAGATCAAGATTTAATACAGGCTTGTTCTTTAATTGGGAGTCGTTGTAACCTACAGATAGGCCGGATTGTTTTTCTACTTCTTTAAGTGCTTCAATGACAGATATATTTTTCTTTTGAATGGTGATTGAGGCATCTGTTTGCGCAAAGGAGCTTGTTGTAATGAGCAACAAGCAGAAAAAAAGTAAAAAACTTCTTCCCTTTGCTGTATGGTCTACTATAAATTCATAAATTTGTAGCATTTTCTTAGTATTAGGTTATAAACTAAATTATTTCACGGTGATTAATAGAGTAGAACTCTAATATTGAGAAATTTGATTTCATATCCGGGATAGAGTTCGCCCTCTGTTCCGGATACTTTTTGCATGGGCGTATAAGGTTAACTAAATGAGTAATATTGTTATCTGTTCTTTTCCTGTTATCAGGATATTTTTCTATTTGGGGATTAAATAGCAGCAGTCACCTTGTATTTTATAATCCATCTGACCTACTACATTTACTATTACATCCATAACTTCGGACAGCGGTGCTTTATCTTTAAAACGGAAGCTGTATTTATCTTCTTTCAGATTCTTCAGGCGATACTCAAAGGTATATGGATATTTACGTTCTAATATAGTTATAATCTCTTTTACATTCATTTCTCTGAATACCAGTTCGCCACGTTGCCAGGCTGTGATGTCATTCATATCGGGAGTGTCCAGATGGTATTGTCGGGTGTGTTTATGATAGGCCAATTGCTCGTTTGGTTTCAGAATCATTTGAGAATTCAAATCATTATATTCAACGAGTACACTTCCTGAAATCAAGGTTGCCGCTATGATCGGATTCTCGGGGTATGCAGCTACGTTAAATTCCGTTCCGAGTGCTGTTACCTGAAAATCGTTCGACTTGACGATAAACGGATGCTTCTTGTTCGGTTTCACTTTGAAATTGGCTTCACCAATCAGAAATACGCTACGGTCTTTACCAGTAAATTCCTGTGGATATAAAAGGGTGCTTTGTGAGTTCAGTTGTACTTTGGTTCCGTCAGGCAAGGTGAGAGTATGTACCTCTGCTGTCGGAATATATTGCTGCAATAAATTGGGTTCCACCTTTTTTCCTATGGTAGAAAGATAGATGGAAGAAGCTGCTACTATAAAGAATACGGCAGCGGCTATTTGCCAGATATGGATCGGGCGGATTCTCCGTTCTTCTCGTACGGAAGGAATGCCTGCATTTCTTCTTAATAGCTCGTATGATTGATGCAAGTTAGGAGCTGTTCCTGATTTGTATCCTTCTTCCCACAGAGTTTGTAATGCTTCATCCTTTTCGGAAACATGTTCTTCGTCTACCAACCATTTGTAGAATTCCTGTCGGGTAGATCCCGGATAGTCATTTCCGGTAAATAAGGCTAGTATTTTCTGAAAATAATTCTTCATTTTGAGATATTAATTAGATCTGTTACATTAATACCTCAATTAACTAAGACAGACTACTTAAGGAAAAGTGCGAAAAAAAACAAAAAAGATATTTTTTTCATTTCAAGTAGAGTTAAATAGATATGATGCTCTACTGTTCGGACTGAAATGTTCAGCTTTTCAGCGATTTCGTTATTGCTCATATTTTCGAAACGGCTCATCTCAAAAATCTTTCTGCGTTGTTCGGGAAGACGGTCGAGGGTTAATTGGATGATAAGTTTAACTTCTTTATAGTATATGGCATTGAGAGGATCTTCTGTTTGAGAAAGTTCCTCAATAAGGCTTTTTTCTATCACTTTCTCCTGATAGGCTAATTCTATCTTTTTGTGTTTGATAAAATTGAGGGTCGTGCTTTTGGTAAGAGTATAGACATAGGGTTTTAAATTGGGTACTTTTGTCCATATTTCGGGCTGGGTCCATAATTTCGTGAAAACGTCTTGAGCAATATCTTCTGCGTCTTCTTCGGATTTAAGCAACATAAAAGCGAAATATTTTACTACCGAATAATACTCTGTGAATATCATTCCGAATTGTTTTGCTAGTAATATGTTGTCTTGGCTTGTGGTCATTGAGTTAACAAATTATTGGAAATCGAATGGCAAATGTAGGCAAATAAAATTAAGACGCGAAGAAAATGGGAATTGTTTATGAAAAAAAGATAAATAAAATAGTGACGCTATCCGCTGCGGATACCGTCACTATATGGGTGGGATGGTGACGGTATCATGATGGGATAGCGTCACTATTTTTAAGTTTGTTTTTTACCAGTTTCTTTTCACTGTACGGTAACCATAACCGATGATTACAAGGAAGCAGATGAAGGGTAGAATGAATGAAACATTGACAGCCGGCAACCAGGCTATTTGTTTCAGGTCAATGATACTTGCCTGTAGCGGTGGAAGAACAGAGCCTCCCAAGATAGCCATAATAAGGCCTGCAGCTCCAAACTTAGCATCATCTCCCATGCCTTTCAAGGCAATACCGTAGATGGTGGGGAACATTAGTGACATACAGGCGGAAACTGCTACTAGACAGTAAAGTCCGAAGATATTCTGGAGGAAGATAGTTCCTAGAGTGAAAACACCTCCGAAGATAGCGAGAATCATCAATAATTTGCCTGCATTGAGATAGCGCAGAATGAATGTACAGATGAAACGGCTGATACAGAATATCACCATTGCCACAATATTATATTGCTGTGATAACACTTCCGCACTTTTCTCGTCCATACCTTGCGACATGAATAAACGGGTTCCATACTGAATGATAAATGTCCAGCACATAATTTGCGCGCCTACATAGAAGAATTGAGCAATTACCCCTTCACGATAACGTGTTTGGGTAAAAATGCGTTTCAGTGTAGGAAAGAAATCTATTCTATGATTCTGATCTCCGTTTTTCGGCATCTTGACGAATCGTATCAGAAGCAACATCGCTACGATAACCAGTCCGATGATAAGATAAGGAGCAATCAGAACACTAAGGTCGCTTTCTTTGATCGCCTGAAATTCACTGTCGTTAAGCAATGCGCGGTCTTCAGTACACATCGGATGCAATTTCGCTTGAATGAATTGCATGGCTACATACATTCCGAGAAGTGACCCCATCGGATTGAAAGACTGTGCAAGGTTCAAACGCCGGGTAGCTGTTTCTTCCGTTCCCATAGAAAGAATATACGGGTTACAGCTTGTCTCGAGGAAGGACAATCCGCAGGTCAGGATGAAATAGGCAATCAAAAACGGATAATATTCTCCCGTCATTTTGGCGGGGAAGAATAAAAATGCTCCGAAAGCATACATTCCCAGTCCTAACAAAACACCGGCTTTGTAGGAATATTTGCGGATGAATATGGCAGCCGGGAAAGCCATTGCAAAGTACCCTCCATAGAAGGCAACCTGTACCAATGCTCCGTCGGTAGCACTCATCCGGAAAATCTTGGAGAATGCCTTTACCATCGGATTGGTAATATCATTGGCAAATCCCCATAATGCAAAACATGAGGTAATGAGAACAAAAGGTATAAGATAACTGATGCCATCTTTCGAGAGGATGGACTGTTTGGGGTGTTTCATGGTTGTTTCTGGTATTTTTTAAGTGTTATACAAATGGAACATTCTCTCCATCGGTTTCCATTTCTCTGCGGAACTCATTCCGGGAGCGGCTTGTTGGAAGATGGCCATATATTCTTCCCACTCCTGTTGGCGGGGAAGCGTGTTCAGGCGTTCCATTGCTGTGTCCCAGTCAAAATCAAGGGGAGTTTCGACAATCATAAACAGTCGTGTTCCCAAGATATAAATTTCCATTTCCAGAATACCGACTTCCCGGATCCCGGCTAGGATTTCGGGCCATGCTTCCGCCTGGCTATGTCTTTTCCGATATTCAGCGATCAGTTCCGGAGAATCGCGTAAATCGAGGGTTTGGCAATATCGTTTGACGGGAACGTCATAAGATTGACCTGATAACCGGTTTTGGGTGTTTCCATATACTTTTATTTTTTAGGGTAATATACTTGTGGGGTAACGCTACGAGTTACAATCTCTCTCAATTCACGGAGATCGGCTATTTCTCCTTTTGCCATAGCCTGTGTCAGAATGTTTCCCATTGCAGTAGCTTCTACCGGACCTGCATAAACGGGAATACCGAGTTCGTCAGCTGTCAGTTGGTTGAGTAATTGGTTTTGTGATCCTCCGCCGATGATGTTTAGCTGACGGATCGGAGAGGGGAGACAACGGTTGAGCTGTTCCACCGCCTGCCGATATTTGAAAGCTAATGACTGGAGTACACATCGCACGGTTTCTGCTTTGTTTTTCGGCACTTGCAAAGCATGATGCCGACAATAATGAATAAGAGCGTTTTCCATATTTTCCGGATTCATGAATGTTGCGTCATCCACAGGGATAATGGTCGCAATCTGTGCTTCGGCAGCTTGCGGGATGATTATATCATAATTTTGTTCTTCGCCACATGCTTTCCATTCACTCATCAAGCGTTGCAAAATCCATAGTCCTGTTATATTCTGTAGGAAACGGATTTTGCGTCTACGCCTCCTTCATTGGTGAATTGAGCTTTTCTTGCTTCTTCCGTCAATATGGGTTCATCCACTTCCACTCCCAGTAGTGACCAAGTGCCGGAACTAAGGAAAGCGATAGGACTTTCTACGGCAGGAACAGCGGCGACGGCACTGGCTGTGTCGTGTGAGCCGACAGCAATAACGTCTACGGTACCCAGTCCTGTTTCGCGGGCAATATCCTCTTTCAGAGTACCCCTGATTGTTCCGGGGAGAATAATCTCACCGAACAGATGTTCGGGAATACCTAAGGCGCGTATGGTATCCACTGACCAGTTCCGCGATTGGGCATCGAGTAATTCGGAGGTGGAGGCAATGCAATATTCATTATTGGCTACTCCTGTCAGGAAATAGCTGAAGAGGTCGGGCATGAATAACAGTTGCCGGGCAACTTTCAACTGTGCATCTTGATGCTGTTTCATGCTGTAAAGTTGAAACAGCGTATTGATAGCCATCACCTGAATACCGGTGTCGGCATAGTGTTGGCGTTCATCCAATAGCTTGAATACTTCTTCCGGTATTCCTTCTGTTCTTGCATCCCGATAACAGACTGGATTTCCTAACAGGTTTCCATGTTTGTCAATCAGTCCGAAATCCACTCCCCAGGTGTCAATACCAATACTTTTTACGGCATATCCTTTTTGTGCAGCCAGTTTCAGTCCGGTTTTCATATCTTCGAACAGGGCCGGGAAATCCCAGTAGATATGATTTCCTAGTTTGACCTGTCGATTGGAGAAACGGTATACCTCTTCCAACTCCAGTTTGCCATGGTGAAGGAAGCCGGCGATAATCCGTCCACTTCCGCCTCCGAAGTCTGCTGCTAAATAAGTGTGTTTGATGGTATCTTTCATGGTATATTGCCCGGATATTAGTTGGTTTTCTTTCCTAATACGTAGATTTCCAGGTCTTCAATTTCTGCCGGTGTGAGTACTGAATAATCACCGCCGGATTGAACGATGATGCGGCAAGCCATTTCAAAGAAGGTAGCCCGTTCGTATACTTGATCGAAGTCTTTTCCGCATACCACTTGCCCGTGGTTGGTCAGTAAAACCGAGTTATGCTTTAGCATGGCTTCTACCACGGCTTTTGCCAGTTCCGGTGAGCCGGGACGATAATACGGAATCACAGGTATTTCCGAACCTACATGACAGGGAATTTCTGCTGTTACATTGAAGTTTGTCGGTTTGTTCTTCATGCAGGAGACAGCCGTGGCATATTTCGATTGAAAGTGGAGAACAACATTGACGTCCGGACGTTCGCGGAGAATCCCTAAATGGAATGTACTTTCCATAGAAGGTTTTACACCATTGGTAGGAGTGCCGTTGGCAATATGGCAGATAGATACTTTCTCTTTGCCAAGTGTGGGAACCCAGGAACCCGTACCGGAAATCAATGCTTCTTCGCCGATTCTCCAGGAAAGGTTACCGCTGCTGCAAAGCATTAACTTTGCATCTCCGTAACGGTGTGCTTGTTCGATGAACTGTTCGATATGTTCGTTGGTAATCATAATTGCAAAGATAAAAAAATTAGAATTAAGTGAGTCGAAATTGCTTTTATTTAGACATAAGAACAAAAGAACATAAGGTCTGCGCTAATAGAATTATTTATAGCTATTTATTGAAGTTGTTTTATCTTTTGTCCTTATGTTCTTTTGTCTGAATTAAAATTATTTGTAGATAGGACCGTAAGTGGTACAAGCTCTGTAATCCGCTCCTTCCTTATCCATGCCGAAGGCGTTCCAAGCTGCCGGACGGAATATTTCGTTGTCTTCTACATTGTGCATGCATACCGGGATGCGGAGCATGGAAGCAAGAGTGATTAAGTCCTGACCGATGTGTCCATAGCTGATGGCTCCATGATTGGCTCCCCAGTTATTCATTACTGAATATACATCTTTGAAAGCAGGTTTTTCACACAGACGCGGTACAAACCAGGTGGTAGGCCATGTCGGATCTGTACGCATATTGAGTTTCTGGTGGATTTCCGGGTCTATTTCTACTGTCCATCCTTCTGCGATTTGCAGGACAGGGCCTAAGCCTTTAATCAGGTTGAGGCGCATCATGGTTACGGGCATGCCACCTTTTGACAGGAAGTTGGAAGAGAAACCGCCGCCACGGAAGTAGTCACGGTCTGCCGGATACCAGGTAGTTGCTTTCAGGCAGTTTTCTACATCAGCGTCTGTCAGGTTCCATGGTTCTTTCATAACCGGATTGCCTGCCGCGTCTAATGATTGGCCGGAACCGTCGAGAGTTGTTGCGCCGGAATTGATAAGATGAATGATACCATTTGCTGCCAATCCGCTCAATTCTTTGCCGGTTACACGTTTCACGGCTTCAGGACTCCAGTAAGTACGTACGTCAGAGAATATTTGGGCGCGGTTGGTCAATAAATGTCCGAACAGCATAGCTACGCCGTTGCAGGCATCGTTCTCGGTAGCTACGACAAATGCTTCACGAATACCGTTCCAGTCAAAAGAAGTATTGAGCAGAGCTTCCGGATAGTCACCGTTAGGATAGAAGTCTGTCCATTGGCGTTGTCCCTGGAAACCGGCTGCAATGGCATTGTGTCCCAAGGCTTCTTCCTTGAATCCCATTTCTTTCAATTTGGGATTTCCGGTCATCAAGTCGCGCATGATAATCGTCATCTTTACAATGAATTCCCAATCAGCATCTTTCTGTTCACGGGTTTTACGTTTTTCAGGACGGTTCTTGAAGTCTTCACCTTCGTTTGTCTTGCAATTTTTTTCAGTCCAGGCCATGGCTTTGGCGTATTCTTCGTGGTCATAGATGCCTTCGTCCATTCGACGGATGATTTCTGTGAGGTCTATTGACTCATTACGCATTCCCAAATACTCTTGGAAGAAATCAGGATTAACGATAGAACCGGCGATACCCATAGATACACTACCCATTGACAGGTAAGATTTGCCTCTCATCGT
This sequence comes from Bacteroides sp. AM54-2NS, assembly GCF_003602935.1. Classification (NCBI taxonomy): domain Bacteria; kingdom Pseudomonadati; phylum Bacteroidota; class Bacteroidia; order Bacteroidales; family Bacteroidaceae; genus Bacteroides; species Bacteroides sp. AM54-2NS. Next base: position 44,843 of record NZ_QTMZ01000033.1, on the reverse strand, counting down.
AGCTACTGCCTGTGCGGCACGTGCAAAACGAAGAATCTTTTCCGATACATCTTCAGGGATTGTGTTGTCGTCCAAATCTTGAACGTCGCGTCCGTAGATACCGAATGCGGGAAGGCCTTTTTGTGCGTGTCCGGCAAGTACGGCAGCAAGGTATACAGCTCCCGGACGTTCTGTGCCGTTGAATCCCCAGACAGCTTTCGGATAATGTGGATTCATATCCATTGTTTCTGCACCGTAGCACCAGCAGGAAGTAACAGTAATGGTAGAACCGACCCCTTCTCTTTCAAACTTTTCCGCACAAGCGGCACTTTCGGCTACGCGTCCGATCGTGCTATCGGCTATAACACATTCTACCGGACTGCCATCACCGTTTTTCAGGTTGCTGCTGATTAACTCGGCTACTGCTTTTGCTAAATTCATTGTTTTCTCTTCAAGCTTTCGCGAACGCCACCCTGGCGACCATCGATTGTGGGACGAATCCCGATTTTCGGATACTTTTTCATGGTTTCTATCTATTAAAGGATTAATTAATATCTGTGCTGAACTGTGCTGATGTCTTCGCAAAAAAAAATTAAAGCGACTTTCGAAGTCTAACTTCCGTCGGCAAGAACTTCTGCACCGGTACATTATTGAGAACAAAATTGGCCGCTTCATTTCCCATCATTTCCCAATCAATACTCAATGAGGTTATTCCTTCGTCAATCACTTCATAGGAAGGAATATCATTGTAAGCCAACAGGCCAAAATCTTTTCCGCATTTCAGCCCTTCCAATCTTCCTTGTTTCACCACCTTTACTACGTCTTGTTGTTTGATAGCGATATAGGCAACTCCCTTACGTACAATCAGGTTCTCAATATCCTCCTGTATTTCACAGAGAAATCCCTGTTCCTGGCAGAAACGGGTAAAATACACCTTACTGCTTTGGGGGTGCTTCAAGCTTTTTGGAAACAGAAAAACGAGCTGGCGATAATTCTTCAACTTTTCCTTGAGCTGATTCAATGCCTGAAAGAAAGATTCATCAAAATCCTGGCAGATATATGAATACTTTTCTTTTTCAAATTTGCCGAAATCGAGAAGTAATAATCTTGAAGGATTAATTTTATTGAGAACAGTGCTGAATTTCTCGTTATCGAAATTCATCACGATATATTTGTTGTATTTCCCGATGGATTCCCGGAGGATCGTATTGAACAACCGTTCGTTGTATTGATGAAATAATAAGTCTACCTTATAGTTAATAGGCAGATGTCTGACGAAACTATTGTATAAAGCTTCTTTGAAAGGAGTATATTGGTCGAGCAGCAATAAAACATTGGTCACCTGGCTCGTCACATAATAGCCCTTGCCGGGAGTGGAGTCGATCAGTCCTCGTTCGCGTAAATCAAGGAAAGCTTTGAAAACCGTATCACGTGATACTCCGTATTGAGCGCTTAACTGATTGATGGAAGGCAAAGAATCTCCTTCAAGAAATTCTTTCCTGGAAATCGCCTGGCTAAGTGCGTCCGCTAGTTGCGTAACCTTGCTTGCCTGTTGTCCGAATGTTGCCTTTTTATCAGTTCGTTTCATATTCGAAAAATAAGTAATACTATGCTGAACTATGCTGATGCAAAGAAAGGCATTTTATTCTGAACGGAATAAATAATTTGATATGTTTTATAGCAGAAAGTAATAAAAAAATCCCCTCCGGCGGACCGGAGAGGATTTATTGCTTTTTCCTAATTTCTTGTTCGGAATCTGCTGAAATTTATTCAGCAGCAGCTTCTGTTGCAGGAGCTTCTTCAGCCGGAGCTGCGGCAGCTTCTTCTGCAGGTGCTTCAGCAGCAGCTTTTTCAGCAGCTTCAGCAGCTTTCTTTTCAGCGAGTGCTTTTGCTTTCACTTCGTTGATTTTCTTTTCTGCTTCTAGACGTGCTTTAGCTTCAGCTTTCTTAGCTTCGTCTTGTTTAGCTTTCAAAGTAGCCAAACCTGACTGTTTGTTGTTTTTCCAAGCTTCGAATTTAGCTTCTGCTTCTGCTTCTCCGAATGCGCCTTTTGCTACACCGCCCAGAAGATGTTTCTTCATGTAACTCCTTCACGAGAAAGGATGTTACGTACAGTGTCACTTGGTTGTGCACCTTTCAGTACCCATGCCAATGCAGCGTCGAAATTCAAATCTACTGTAGCAGGATTGGTGTTAGGGTTGTAAGTACCAATCTTCTCAATAAATTTACCATCACGTGGTGCTCTGCTGTCTGCAATTACAATTGAATAGAACGCGTAACTTTTACGTCCGTGTCTTTGCAATCTGATTCTAGTTGCCATTTTAAATAATTGTTTTTAATGATTGATTTGAATTATGCTATTATCTCGTAATAGCGGGCACAAAGATACGGCTTTTCTTTTGATTGACAAACATTTCGCATCTTTTTTACGAATACCGTTTCGGATAGCGGAACAAGATTGCCAGTAAGGCGCATGCTCCCATTGTAAACGGATAATAGAGATTGCCGATGATACTGATGGGGGAGATACTGGCGAGTCCCGCTGCAATCAGCATCTGCGCTCCGTATGGAATAATCCCTTGTATCAGGCAGGAGAAAGTATCGAGGATACTGGCTGTTTTTCTTCGGTCGAGATGGAATTTCACGGCAATATCTTTGGCAATCGGTCCTGTTGTGATAATGGCAATCGTGTTGTTGGCAGTACATAAGTTGGCGATACTTACTAGGGCTGCGATGCTTAGTTCGGCTCCTCTTTTACCATTGACGTGGCGGGTGAGTTTTCGGATAATGAAATCGATACCGCCGTTATAACGGATTGTTTCGAGCATCCCTCCGGCCAGCAGAGTGATAATAATCAGTTCTCCCATTCCTGTAATTCCTGTTCCCATGGCACCAAACCAGTCGAAGATCCCGAAGCTGCCGGTCGCGATGCCAATGATGCCACTTGTCAATATACCTATTATGAGTACGAGCATCACGTTCATTCCGGCAATGGCTGTTCCTAATACTATTATATAAGGTATAACTTTGATCCATTCAATGGTCTGTGTTTGGGTGGGGGCTGTAATGGATAGTCCCTGAAATATGTAAATTCCCAACACAATGATGGCTGCCGGGACGACAATCATAGAATTTACACGGAATTTATCGCGCATTACACATTCCTGGGTTTTTGTCGAAGCGATGGTGGTGTCGGAGATAAAAGATAAGTTGTCTCCGAAAAAAGAACCGCCTACTACGACGGCTACCATAAAGGGGAGAGCTATTTCAGTTTTTTCTGCCAGTCCTACGGCAACGGGAGTAAGGGCGACAATAGTTCCCACACTGGTTCCGATGGATAAAGAGATGAAACAGGCGGCAATAAAGATACCTGCCAGCAATAAATTGTCAGGAAGAATATGCAGCGTCAGATTGACGGTGGCATCGATTGCACCCATTTGCTTTGCGCTTTGGGCAAAAGCTCCGGCAAGGATGAATATCCATATCATCAGGAGGATATTCTTATTGGCAGCTCCTACCGAGAATTGATAGATACGTTGGTCTAGTTTTAAGCCGCGTGTAATGGCGATGGCATAACAGGAAGAGACGAGGAAGGCCACTGTGATAGGTACTTTATAAAAGTCGTTGACGAGGATAGAAGTTACCAGATAGAGGCAAAGGAATACGAGTAACGGGCTTAATGCCCACCAGTTTCCGGGACGGTCTTTATGTATTTTTTCTTCAGTCATAAATGAACGTTGGGTATTTGTTTTATTCTAAAATCAAAATAGCGATGCAAAAGTAGTGTTTTTCACAGGAAGTGGCAAAAAGGAAGTCGAAAGAAGGCATTATTTCATTGATCTTTCTATAGATGAGGGAGACACTCCATAGAAAAAAAGTATAACCTGTTCCTACTATTGATAAGTAGGGCAGGTTCTTTTTATTATTTCTTATTGATTTAAGCGCAAGGGATGTGTGAACCAGAAACGGCTGCCGACTCCTATTTCGGATTCGGCACCGATAGTGCCGCCAAGATGTTCGATGATACTTCTGCAAATAGATAGACCTAAGCCCGTGCCTTTTGAAAAAGAGTTGAGTTTTACAAATCGGTCGAACACCTGATCTACTTTATCGGGTGCAATCCCCATACCTGTGTCTGTGACAGCGAATTCTATCTCATTACTTTCTGCTTTATGGCGATATTCCAACATAATCTGCCCTTCATTTGTAAATTTGAGAGCATTATTTATGAAATTGGTAATAACCTGCATTAAACGTTTTTTGTCTGTGTAAATATAATATTCAGGTAAATCCGGAGCCAGCAAAACGGGTACGGGTTTATCTTCTTTTATATCATAATTGCGCATTATATCTTCGCAGAAGCTCTTGATATCCAGGTGATCCATGGTGAAGTCGAGTGTTCCGGCTTCTATTTTCGATAAATCGAGAATATCGGAAATCAACTGCAAAAGAAGTTCTGTGTTTTCCTGCATAATGTCAACATAATCCTGACGTTCTTTTTTGTCGTCCGATTCAACCAACAGACTTGCAAAACCAACAATCGCATTTAGCGGAGTGCGGATTTCGTGACTCATGTTAGCGAGAAAGGCTGATTTTAAGCGGTCCAGATTTTCTGCTTTTTCTTTGGCTACTCTTAGTTCTTCTTCAATCGTTTTTTGATGGTTGATATCGACACTGGTTATAACATGTGCTATTTGTCCGTCAATCCAGGCAAATGCTGCGCTGAATACCCGGAACCAACATTTGTCAAACGGGCGTTGGTAGTCCCAGGAGTAGACTTTGGTAGGTTGCCCGTTTTCGTCAATCAAATGTTTTTTAGGACAAAATTCACATTCTCCGGTTTTATCTTTATAAAGAGCCTGCCAGCATTTTTTTCCTTCAAAATGTTCGATGCCTCCATAAGGAGCGGCCATAGATTCATTGACATATAGCATATCATGAGAATCAAAAGAGTTCACATAAATGTCAACTCCCATATTATTCATGATGCTGCTTAATGTCTTGCTTGCCCGCACTTCTCTTTCTTTATATTCCCGCACTGCTATTTCCTTGGAGAGGGAGCCTAAAATGAGATGAATCACTTGAAGTTCTTCATCGGTGAAGGATATTGCATGTTCTCTGTCTCCAAATCCGATGAATCCGATAATTTTCCCTTCGGAGTCTTGGATTTGCCGGATTAGTAATGAGTCGACTTTATAAAAATCCACGATGTCTACATCATTCCAAGAAGTATTTTGGTTTCTGCAAGCATAAAAAGGTTTGTTCTTTCCATTTATGCGCGCAGCATGTTGATTGGTCATTTCGCTGATTTCAAAACGTTGTCGCAGGATGTTGTCGCTATTTCCGACAGTTTCCTTTAGGTAAAAGTAGCGAAATCCATCAGTTTGGTAAATGAATCCTCTTTTAAAACCATAGTATTCGCAAATATCCGTAAGTGATTCTGTGATTTTGTTTTCAATAGATTCACAGCCATTCAATCTTTCTAAAAAATGAAGTAAAAATGCATTATAATTTTCTTTTTCTCTGGTCATATTGTTTTAGGCATCTTGTTTGGTTATTTAAACTCGAAAGGAGTATGCTGTTTATCTCTTTCAAATCTTCAAGCTGCTAATATACGGACTTTTTTAAAAATGATGAACGCTGTTTCGGATTTTTGTAATGTTCCGTTTTTCTTTTTCTTGGTGCGAAAAGATAATGTAATATATGATATTTCCGTTGGATTTTAGTTAACTAACAACAGTATTTTGAGAAATAAAGAGGTGGAATTGTACGGATTTATTAAATAAAACGTTGTTTGGGGAAGTTAGTCAGTCTTAGAATTTTTCGAACTTGTAAGTAATTGATTACTAATGCATAATAAATGGTGTGTTTTTCCTTTAAAACCAATGGGTCGCTCCTTTAAAAGAAACGACCCGTTGCACACCGAGAAACACACCGTTCCTTTTAAACGAACGTGCTTTTTCATCTTCGGATACGTGAATTTAAATAATAATGTTTATATTTATTGTTTTATATCTGCGCAGCCGGCATTATTTTAATGCTTCGGTAACCTGCGGCATCATTGTCCAAATAGTATTTTCATTTTGAGCGGTGAAGAAGTTACCATCTATCTCTGATTTCTCATCGGTAGCTGTTCCGTTTTGAATAGCTGACTTGGCTAATGGGTGAACTGCTACTTTTTTTCCTTTGGTTATACCGGTAAAGTCAAACATCATTGCACCGGCACAATGTCCGATCATCATTTTCCCTTTATCCCCGACGTTTTAATGACTTGCATCAAATCTACATTATAAGGCTTATCGGCATTCTGCTGAAATACAGGCACTGCATCGCCACAAGAGAAAACGAGTGCGTCAAACTCATCTTCGTGTCCCTTCAAATTAGCAATCACATCATCCACTGTTAGGTTGATTCCTGAATTTGTTTTAATCTCCTTCGTATCCGATACGGCAAATACTTTATATGAAATGCCATTCTCGAAAAATGCTTCCAAATATTGGAATAATCCACAACCATTTACCGGATTCACTGCTAAAACTGCAACTTTCTTTGCCATAATCATAATTATTTAAATGAAACAATAGTTATTATTAGTAAGTTTATTACTTTTGTGATGCAAATGTATCTTTCTTGTTTGAGAAATGCAATAACGTACTTGAAAATAAGGAAGTTACATAGAGGTAACTATTGCTGAAACTCAATAAAATACAAAACGTTAAAGAATGAAAAACTTTCATCCGACGGGGAATTGTCCGATAAGAGATGTGCTTAGCCGCTTGGGAGATAAGTGGTCGATGTTGGTGCTTATTACGCTGAACGCAAATGGAACTATGCGTTTTAGTGATATCCATAAAACGATAGAAGACGTCTCTCAAAGAATGTTGACTGTTACATTGCGTACTTTGGAATCAGATGGATTGGTTGAACGGAAAGTATATGCTGAAGTACCTCCTCGTGTGGAGTATTGCCTGACAGATACAGGTGGTACCTTGATTCCTCATATTGAAGGACTGGTGGGATGGGCTTTGGAGAATATGAATATTATTTTGGACCATAGGAAAATGAGTCGGTAACATTTTTATTTTGTGACAAAATAGAAAATATGGAGATAAAACTAGTAACTTCAGATAAAAAAGAATTCCTTGATTTATTACTCTTGGCTGATGAACAAGAAAGTATGATTGACCGATATTTGGAACGCGGTGATATGTTTGTTCTTTATGATGATGGGTTGAAAGCTCTTTGTGTGGTGACACGTGAGGGAGAAGGTGTTTATGAAATCAAGAATATTGCTACTGTTCCTTTCTTCCAACGACAGGGGTACGGAAAACGTTTAATAGAGTTTTTATTTGAATATTATCAGGGGAAGTGCTCTGAAATGTTGGTGGGCACAGGAGATGTACCTTCTTCCAGATCATTCTATGAACATTGTGGTTTTGCGATTTCTCACCGGATAAAGAATTTCTTTACTGACAACTACGATCATCCGATGTATGAGGATGGTGTGCAGTTGGTGGATATGATATATTTGAAGAAAACATTTTAGTGTGTAACGATGGAAATAGATATCAATTGTTTGGTGAAAGAATATGGAAATATGATTTCCATGATTGCTCACCGGATGATTCAGAATAAAGAAATCGCCCGCGAAGCAGCACAGGAAGTGTGGTATGAACTTTGCAAAAGTATCAGTAGTTTTAAAGGCGATTCGGAGATTTCTACATGGATATACACTATCGCTCGTCGCACTATTGGCAGATATGCAGCATGTGAAAAGCAGGTGAAAATGTCGGAAATCGAATATTTTCGTTCGTTGCCGGAATTTGAATATTCCGGTGGGGAAGAAGCGAAGCGGGAATGGATAAAAGAAAGGTGCGACTGGTGTATCACCGCTTTAAATCATTGTCTGAATAATGATGCTCGTCTGATTTTTATCTTTAGAGAAAATGTCGGGTTGCCTTATCGGCAGATTGGCGAAATCATGGAACTGAAAGAAAGTAATGTGCGGCAAATCTATAATCGTTCCATTCAGAAAATCACAGCTTTTATGAATGATACTTGCCCGTTATATAATCCCGATGGTGCTTGTAAATGTCGCATTTGCAAACCGGTATATTCTATTGATATGGATAAAGAATATACAATGGTGCAACGAATGATGAGGCTTGCCGATTTATATAGGAAGTTTGAAAAAGAACTACCGAGGAAAAATTATTGGGAGAAATTCTTGCAGTAAGTTGTCACAAAGCTCATTTGCTTTTCCACTAACTATATGTATAATTAAAAAACATATAGTTATGAGTAAAATTGACTTTTTAAAGGAGCAGATTATAGAAGCTCGCACATTTGTGAATCGTTTGATGTCTGAATTGCCGGAAGATTTGTGGTATGTTATTCCTGAAGGAACAGATTCTAACTTTATTTGGCAAGTGGGACATCTGCTTGTTTCACAGAATTTTCATACACTGACAGCTGTTACCGGAGTGAACGAAAAGGTGGGGCGATTAGTGCCTATCCAAAAATATAATAGAATATTCAATGGTATGGGAACATTGCATCGTTCCATAGAAAAGGACTTGATTCCAGTTGCTGAATTGAGAGAACAAACGGAAATTGTTCATCAAATCTGTATCGAGAATCTGGAAACTCTGAATGATGATGTTTTGGCAGAGTGCTTGCAGCCTCTCCCGTTTAAACATCCTGTTGCGGAAACTAAATATGAAGCATTGTCGTGGAGCTTTAAACATGAAATGTGGCACAGTGCAGAAATGGAAGCAATCAAAAGAGAGTTGGGGTATCCAATCGTTTGGATGAAATAATGATTATGTCCATTTCTATTACTGTGTGAATAAATAGACTTATTAATGACCTGCTATTGTATGCAAACGTGTTTCTCAATTTTTACAATTAAGGACTACGCTCTTAATAAACGTACTTTCTGTTTATAATAAACTTTTTGATAGTTTATTATAAACGGTATCAGATTTTATTAAAAACTATTTTGATCGTTTTTAGAGATTCGATAGAATGAATTAAGTAAAAATATAAACAAATAGGGCAATGATCGTTAGATTATTGCCCTATGATATATCTGTACTAATACTGAAATGTATCAGTTAGATTATTGCCCTATGATATATCTGTACTAATACTGAAATGTATCAGTTTAAAGGCTTTTTATGTCTCTATTTTTCTTATATTTTTCATTCCTCTTATTGCTTTTTTTTCCTCAAAGATACAAAATAAAAAGCCATTTGTCAAGTGTTTCAGAAGAAAGCCTCTTGTTTATTGAGTAACTCTGGATTTATTCATAAATCATATACGGTTACAGCTATTTCTTTATCAATTAATTCTTCTTTGATAATTTGTTCGATAAGCTCCCATTTCCCGCCAGCCAATCCACAACCAATTCGTGGCATATGTATACTTGCCTTCTGTTCCATTGCAAACAAGGCTACTTTTTTTAAACATTGTCGGACTGCTTCATAGCGGATAGGAGGTAATCCATTTGTATTTTTGTAGATACCCTGCTGTCCTATCATATTGGCGACATATATATCATCTGCACGTGGACGAACTGTACATCTCCTAAGGAGAATTCTTCTTGGGATTTATACCATTGGCGGTAAGCTTCTTCGGTAACTTTCCATTTTTTGGAAAGTGCCAATACGAATCCTTTTCCCCATCCTCCAATATCATTGCAGATGTGAGTGATGATTTTATTACCCGGTGAGATAGGAGATGTAGCATCTCCTTTAATATATATTATATCCATAGTTTTCTAATTGACAGCTTGAGAAATAGAATCTTATTCATTAAACCAGTCTATTTTCTTTGAAAAATACATCACTATTGCCAGAATGATAAACAGTCCTAAGCTGCCTGCCAATAATGCGAAAGTCTCCAGTTGGATAAGCACAAAGATATAAATATAGAGTATAGCCAACAAACCGGACATGATTAATGACGGTTTCTTTTTCTTGGTGATTCCGAACATATATCCGCCTACCAGTATAATAGTCAGTGCAGAAGATAACAAATAGGCCGGGTTGAAACCGACGTGTTCGGAGAAGGAGAGGAGCAGGCTGTAGAATAGACAGAGAGCCAGTCCTACCAATAAATACTGCAAGGCATGAATGCGGGTATTGTTCATGATTTCAGTGAAGAAGATAGCTCCGAAAGTCAGTAGGATAATCAGAATAGCATACTTTGCGGAGCGCATAGACTGTTGGTACTGTTCCACCGGAATTTTGAAGTTCACACCGAAACTGGAACTCTCAATATCCTTGATATTTGAGGTGTTGAAGTCAACCATCACTTGTGAGTAATTCCGGTTCAAGTTTAAAACTTGCCATTGTGCGGAAAATTCCTTCTCCGTAATATTCCGGTTGTTAGGCAAATAGTTTCCGGTAAAGCTCGGTGTATTCCAGTTGGCTTTCAGATCTACACGGGTTGTTTTACCCAATGGAATAAAGTTGAGTGACTGTGAACCTTTCAGTTTGATTTTTATTTCGTATGGCAGTTTTTTATTCTGCTTCAATTCCGACAAATTAGCGATCGCATGAACTCCGGTGTTAGCTATTCCTCTGTTGTCCATACCCGGCTCGAATATATAAACAGAATCTCCCAAGGTGATGCTAATTTGTTCGCTGATACCCCGCATATCGGTCAGATTCAAGCAAATAGCTGCCCTGTCAAACTGCAACTGCTCCATGTCTATTCTGCTCTTTTTCAATTCTTCCGAACTGAATGACCCTTTCAATGTCAGTTCCGATTGATATACATTGACCTCATAGATACTTCTTTTCAGGATTTCAGTCTTCAGTTGTCCGTTGACCATAAGCTCGTCAGGAAAAAGTATCAGGTCTTTGATGGAAATCTTCTTCTCACCGTTGTTTTCAGTGACAACCGGATACTGGAGATTCAGGTAAGGGCCAGTGATGGTCTGTGCAAGACTCCATTTTTCGCTTACCTCGTCGATAGCTTCTTCCTGGGTTCGTCCCCGTTCGGAAATAAGATTCTCAATCATAAACATGGGGATCATCAGGAGAAGGATTAATAATCCGATGATGACAACCTTGATTGTTTTGGAGAAACGGTGGAGGCATCCCATAGGTTGCTGCGCCTGTTGCTCATTTGAATTTTCATTGAAAGCGTCCATAAGCCAGTAGTGTTTTGATGAATTATTTATTTTGATTTTAGAAATTTCTCTAAGGCTTCAATATGCGATTTGAAAGCTTCTCTGCCTTGCGGGGTTGCCTGAAAAACAGTCCGTGGCTTTCGTCCGACAAAACTTTTGTTGCATACGATATATCCCAGTTCTTCCAGGGCACGGGTATGGCTGGCAAGATTGCCGTCGGTCAGAGAGAGCTGTTCTTTCAGAAAATTGAAATCAGCTTCCTCATTTACCATCAGAATAGCCATGATGCCCAGTCGGACCTTGCTTTCGAATGCTTTATTAATATATTGGAATGCTTCTATCATTTATGATCTCTTTCTTTCGTAGTGTAAATAGAACAATATACCATAGAGGATATGGAAACCGCCGAAACCGATGGTCCAAAACAATAATGAATGACCTTCCCAAAAACAGTCTACGATGCCCAAACAGATGAAAGCATAACCTAACCATACGATGCTGGAATAAGTAAACTTGGAAACGTTGACTAGTGCCAGCCCGTAAAATAGAAGCATGACAGAAGCCAGAATGTCATAATACTCGTGCATAAGGATGGAAATACATAAAACACCTCCGGTCAGCATCGGAAGAGAGAAATTCCACAATGCCCGGTAAGTGAGGCGGCTGAAAAATTTTTGCCCTGTCTTCTTGGATTTGTAATAGGACAGGATGCAAGCAGTGACCGCAGCAGCTACCAATACGAGCGAAGCTATTATAGCCATCAATTCAAGGGCAACAATTAAATGAGTGCCCGGTGTAATAACTTGTGTGGCGATATATGCGCCAACTAATGCGTAAATGCCCGCCATGATTGCAGCGAGACCACTTAGAGAGATAAACTTTGAGGACTTTTCCATCAACTCTTTTATCTCATTTACCGATTCTAATGCTTTATCTTTATTCATATAAAAAAGTACTTTGTAGTGCAAAGTAAAATAAAAGATTTCAGATGAACAAACTTTTTGCTTGAATATTTTGATAATAAAGATTGGAGTACTATGTTAATGCATTAATATATAGTGATTTAATGAATGAATAAACGAATGGACAGGAATTATGTCTACATGGTGTGAAAATGAAATTAGTCAAACGTTTGACTAATTCGGCGAAAATATATAACTTTGCCACCGAAACGAAACAGGTAAAAGGTTATAGAAAATGAGAGAAGGAGCAGAGTTTAGAGAACTCATGTTGCAGATTGTTCGTACCCGTATGGCTTTCCGCCGGTCTATGCAACGGACATTGAGAAAAAATAACGCGGGTATTACGTTTGAGATGCTTCAGGTATTGAGTAGTTTATGGCACGAGCAGGGAATCAGTCAGCAGATATTGGCAGAACGTATTGCAAAAGATAAAGCCTGTCTGACCAATTTGATGAATAATCTGGAGAAGAAAGGATATGTGTACCGTAAAGAAGATCCCGCCGACCGTCGTAATAAACTGGTATTCCTGACTCCCGAAGGGGAGGAGTTTAAAGACCAGATTCGTCCGATTCTCGATCAGGTTTATGTATACGCAGAAAAGATTATTGGTATAGAAAGCATTGAACGATGTTATCTGAATTAAAAGGTGTATACGATGTACTTGAAAATGTATAAAAAATATGGGGCAGCTTTGTCCTGCCTGCTTTGGGTCACTTCCTCCATCAACGCACAAACAGATTCTTTGTTCCTTACTGTCGATCAGCTTTTTGAACGGGGAGTGCAATATAGTCTGCAACTTCAGGCAGATGCAATGAAAGAATCCATGGCACAGGAGCGGATGCGAATCGCACATTCTGCGCAGTTGCCGGAATTGCAGATTGGACTGAAAGGGGGATTTGTAGGACAACCCGTCGTTTGGGAACGGGGATTATCCGACTCTGCCTATCCGGAAGCACCGGACTGGTCACAAAACTATGCAATTGATTTTGCGCAGCCTCTCTATCAGGGTGGTAAAATCCGAAGCGCTATTCATAAAGCGGATATAGAAAAGCAAGTTGCCGAATTACAGACATTGACCGATCAGGCGGAAATAAAGCTAAGGTTATTGAATCAGTATATGAATCTGTTTAGTTTGTTTAAGCAGCATGAGGTACTGGCGCGGAATATTGAGGAGTCGGAACTCCGGCTGCACGATATACGGCGGATGAAAAAGGAGGGTTTGATAACGAACAATGATGTGGTGCGGAGCGAAATGCAGTTGACTAATGATCGCCTGTCTCTACAGGAAACGGAAAACAGCATTGCGCTTGTATCGCAGCAACTTGATATCTTATTGGGACAGGACGAGAATTTATTATTAAACCCCGATACTACTGTTCTTTATCAGGCAGTTGCCTTGCAGCCGTATGATGATTATATTGTTCAGGCTTATGCGAATGATCCGGCGATGAAGCTGCTTCGTGCACAAACAGAATTGGCGAGGAATGAAATCCGTTCTGTCAAGTCCTTTTCTCTTCCCAGTGTGTCGCTTTATGCGTCGAATACTTTGGCGCGCCCCATCTCACGTACGTTGGCAGATATGTATAATAATAACTGGAATGTAGGTGTGTCGGTTTCCTATCCTTTATCGTCACTGTACAAGAACAACCATAAAATAAAAGAGAGCAAACTGATGGTATCCTTGCGGAAAAATGAGGAAGAGCAGAAGATGCAGGGAATCCGCGTCGATGTACGTTCGGCTTTTTTACGCCACCGGGAAGCGTTGCAAAGGGTGGAAGCTCTAAAGCTGTCAGTCCGACAAGCGGAAGAGAATTATCGTATCATGCAGAATCGTTACCTGAATCAGTTGGCTATCCTGACTGATTTGCTTGATGCAAATTCCGTCCGTTTGAATGTAGAATTGCAGTTGGTCAATGCGCGTACTCGTGTGATTTATACTTATTATCAACTTCAGAAGGCTTGTGGAGATTTATGATTTATGATTTCAGATTTATGATTTATGGGTGAATTGTTATGGCAAATGAATTGAAAGAAAAACAGCAGAAACTGAAAAAAGTAAGAGTTCGTAATATTGTTTTAAATTTGGTATGTATCTGTTTGGCAGGTTCCGGGCTTTGGTGGACGGCTACTTACTTTTGGCGTTACGTTAATTACGAAGTGACGAATGATGCTTTTGTAGATCAATATGTGGCTCCTTTGAATGTCCGGGCTCGGGTTATATAAAGGAGGTGCGTTTTAAGGAGCATCAATATGTCCGTCAGGGAGATACGCTGCTGGTGCTTGACAATCGTGAATATCAGATTAAGGTGAAAGAAGCGGAAGCTGCATTGTTGGATGCGCATGGTTCGCAGGATGTACTTCATTCGGGAATTGAAACTTCCCATACGAATATTGCTGTACAGGATGCCAACATTGCCGAAGCGAAAGCGAAACTTTGGCAATTGGAACAGGATTATCATCGTTTTGAACGTCTGTTGAAAGAAGAATCAGTCCCGGAACAGCAGTATGAACAGGCAAAAGCTGCTTATGAAGCTGCAAAGGCACGTTATCAGGCATTAGTTGCGCAGAAACAGGCGGCATTATCACAATATGCGGAAACAAGCAAGAAGACAACCGGTGCGGAGGCTGCTATTTTGCGGAAGGAAGCAGATTTGGATTTGGCGAAGTTGAATCTCTCTTATACGGTTCTCACTGCTCCTTATGATGGATATATGGGCAGGCGCACGCTTGAACCCGGTCAGTATGTGCCGGCTGGGCAGACTATTTCTTATCTGGTGCGTAACAAGGATAAATGGATTACCGCTAATTATAAAGAAACGCAGATTGCTAATATCTATATTGGTCAGCAAGTACGTGTAAAGGTAGATGCAGTGCCCGGAAAGACTTTTCACGGAGAGGTCACCGCGATTTCCGAAGCAACCGGGTCTAAATATTCCCTGGTTCCTACGGACAACTCTGCCGGTAACTTTGTAAAGGTGCAACAGCGAATACCCGTGCGGATTGACTTGGAAGATGTTTCTCCGGAAGAAATGGCGCAGTTGAGAGCCGGGATGATGGTGGAAACAGAAGCTCTACGCAAATGATTACCATGAAAGAATTGGAGGCACCTGTTCGTCAATGGGTGCCCGATTGGCTTGGACTTATCAGTATTTTCATCGTGATTCTCCCGGTCACGATGCTCAATGGTTCATATACAGGCAGTATGCTGGAAGTATCGAACACGCTGGGCACTAATTCGGAAGATATAACGATGGGGTATTATGCCGCTTCGGCGGGCATGGCTATCGCTTATCCGATTATTCCTAAAGTGCTGGCAGCCTTTTCTGTGAAGTCTCTGTTATTGATTGATTTGGTACTGCAATTCTTCTTGAGTTGGGTTTGCGCACGTACGCAAAACGCAGATATTCTGATTGTTTGTAGTTTTGCCGTCGGTTTTCTGAAAGGATTTCTTATGTTGTGGTTTATTCGTTATGCCCAAAAGATTTTCAGTCCGAAGAATGTACGTAGCGAGTTTTATTCTTATTTTTACCCGTTGGTTTACGGTGGGGGACAGGCTTCGATGCTGGTAACGGCTTTACTGGCGTATCATTATAACTGGAAGTATATGTATTACTTTATGATGGTGCTGATTTTGATTTCCATATTATTTGTTATCATCTGTTTCCGTCATAACCGTCCCATTAAAGCCGTTGCATGGTCTGATCTGCACATTCGTGAGATGTTTGTTATTTCAGTAGGGTTACTGATGCTGATGTACGTTATCAATTATGGAAAAGTACTTGATTGGATGGCTTCCGGTAAGATCTGTGCCTATATCATCATAGCGCCTATGTTGATTGCGTTGTTTATCTGGTATCAGAGCCGTTCGGAAAATCCTTATGTAAGTCTGGCTCCTTTATTCCAGCCCAAAGCGATTATAGGTTATTTCTATATGATGCTTGTGATGTTTTTCAGTACATCGACCACATTGCTGACTAACTATCTGACTGTCATTCTGAAAGTAGATACTACGCATACCTACTCCCTTTATATTTATTTGCTTCCGGGATATGTAGTCGGTGCTTTTATCTGTTTCTGGTGGTTCCGATGGCAACGTTGGCGGTTCCGTTTTCTGATAGCGGGAGGGATGAGTTGTTTTGTGATTTTCTTTGCGATCCTGTATTTTGGCATCTCTCCGGATAGCACGTATGAAATGCTCTACCTGCCTATATTCTTTCGTGGGTTGGGTATGTTGACTTTGATTATAGCTTTCGCCCTGTTTGCCGTGGAAGACTTGAATCCGAAATACTTATTGTCGAATGCTTTCTTTCTGATTATTTTCCGTTCCGTATTGGCGCCTATTCTGGCAACCTCTTTCTATAGTAATGTACTGTACCGCTTACAGCAGAAATATATGTATTCTCTATCGGAGACTGTCACCACTGCCGATCCGTTGTCGGCAACACGCTATAACCAGTCTCTGAATAATGCAATTGCACAAGGGCATCCGTATAATGAAGCCGCACAGCTGGCAACAAACTCTTTATATAATACCCTGCAACAGCAAAGCCTGTTGCTTGCGTTGAAAGAAATTCTGGGTTATTTGTTAGTTATATCCGTTGTCATAGCTGTGGTTTCCCGTTTTATTCCCTTTCATAAAACAATCCGTGTTACCTTTAAGAGAACAGGTGACGATATGGTGTAATACAAAAAAGAGTTGCTATCCCGTTCAACTTATCATTGAGTGGAGGATAGCAACTCTATAGTTCTAACAATGTTTCTTTTTATCTTCGATATATTTGTTCTATCAGATAAAGAGCTGTTTACAAGGTTACGCCTGTTTTAAAGATAGCAATTTCGCGATAACCTTTCTTTTCGTTATTTACGAATTCACCGCTTGCTACTTTGATAATATAATCAATGAAGCGTTCACAAGTCTTTTCCATCGGTTCGTTTTCTATAATTACACCAGCATTGAAGTCAATCCATCCCGGTTTGTTTTTAGCCAGCGTCGAGTTGGTGGAAATCTTCATGGTTGGAACAAAAGTACCGAAAGGAGTACCACGTCCGGTGGTGAAAAGTACCATGTGACATCCGCTTGCAGCAAGGGTGGTGGCTGCAACCAGGTCATTGCCCGGAGCAGAAAGCAGATTAAGACCTTTTTTCTGTAAACGTTCACCGTAAGGCATCACGCCGGATACATAGCTCTTTCCGCACTTCTGGGTACATCCCAGTGCTTTTTCTTCCAGGGTGGAGATACCGCCGGCTTTGTTTCCCGGAGAAGGATTTTCACCGACAGGCTCTCCGTGTGACAGGAAGTATTCTTTGAAGTCATTAATCAGATGGACGGTCTGTTCAAACAGTTCCTCGTTTTTGCAACGGTTCATTAGGATGGTTTCTGCACCGAACATTTCCGGTACTTCGGTCAATACGCTTGTACCTCCCTGTGCAATCAGGAAATCGGAGAACATACCCAATAGCGGGTTTGCTGTAATGCCGGAGAAACCATCGGAACCACCGCATTTCAATCCCACACGCAGTTCGGACAAAGGAACATCGGTGCGTTCGTCTTTAGAAGCCTTTGCATACAAATCACGCAGGATTTCCATTCCTTCTTCATACTCGTCACCTACCTTTTGAGTAACCATGAACTTCACGCGGTCTTCATCAAACTCGCCCAGAAACTCACGGAACACGTCCGGCTGGTTATTTTCGCATCCCAAGCCTACTACCAATACAGCGCCTGCATTGGGGTGAAGCACCATGTCACGAAGAATCTTTTTCGTATTTTCGTGGTCGTCACCAAGTTGTGAGCAACCGTAGTTGTGTGGGAAAGCGACAATGGCATCCACTCCCTTACCTTCGGTTTCGCGACGCAGTCCTTCAGCCAGTTGACCGATGATACCGTTTACGCAACCTACTGTCGGGATAATCCATATTTCGTTTCTTACCCCTACATCACCGTTTTTGCGACGATAACCTTTGAAAGTAAGATCTTTATGAGGAATATCCAAAGAAACCTGAATCGGGTTGTAAGTGTAATCCAGCAATCCGGCGAGATTGGTTTTGATGTTCGTTTCATTCATCCAGTCACCCTGTTTCTTAGCCATTCGTGCATGTCCGATAGGATAACCGTACTTGATTACATTTTCGCCTTCAGCAAAATTCTTCAATGCGAATTTATGTCCGGCAGGAATGTCTTCGTTCAGTGTAATTTCAATGCCATCTACAGAAAGATGCTCTCCTGCCGGGAGGTTAACAATGGCAACGGCAACGTTGTCGGCAGGATTAATTCTTAAATACTTTGTTTCCATGTAATGTACTTGTAAAGTTGTACTTTGTTGTTATTTGCTATGGTAATAGTCTATTGTTTCTACCGTTAACAAGTCGATGGGCATATAGTTGATGCAGGTCACTTCTTTCTTGAAAATAAGGTGATCGCAAAGAGCTTTGATGCCATTGGCGCCTTGCAGTTCCGGTTGCTGGGCAATGAGGAAAGAGATGCTTCCTTCTTTCAGGCAGGTGACATTCCGTTCCAGAAGGTCATAGCCTATCAGATTGAAATCTTTCTTTCCGCGACTTTGCAGGTATTCGCCGACGATATAGGCTTTAGAGTTGAATGTGATTCCGTTCTTCACTGTCGGATAGGTACGGAAGAATTCATCCAGCATCTCATTGTCTTCGTCGTTGCGTTCGGCATGCAAGTCGAGCTCCAGTATAGTACAAGACGGATGATGTTCTTTCATGTACTGCCTGAAACCGATTTCTCTGTTCTCTTGCTGGTTAGAACCTACAATTCCTTCATGTATCTTGCGGAAAATAACGATTTCCTTTTCATCCCGTGCCAGTAACATCATCATTCTGGCGGCGAAGTACCCGCTTTGGCGTGAGTTCTGACCGAAGAAGGCGAGGGGAGGAACGTCTTTGATGTTGGAGTCTATATATATATAAGGTATATCCAATGCCTGTAACTGATCGGTGAAACCTTTCGTATATTGCGGAGCGGTAGGAGCTACCATCACTCCGTCCGGCTGTAAAGCCAGAATGGCTTCGCTGGCATTCTCGAATGAATGGTAGTCGTACGGATCGTAATAGTTGATTTTCACCGAAGTATTGAAATCCGAATAGGTGGCAATAGCTTCGTGAATACCGGTTTCTACCGCTGTCCAGTATTCGCCTTCCAGATGCTCCGGCAGCAGACAGATAAACGTATACTTCTTATTAGAAGCCAAAGCGCTGGCGTACATGTTGGGCTGGTAGTCAAGCTGCTTCAGAATTTCTTCTACGCGTTTCTTGCTGGCTTCCGACACTCCGCTACGTCCATGAATAACGCGGTCTACTGTTCCCACTGATACATCTGCCAGACGGGCGATGTCTTTGATTCTGATCCTTTCGGGCAATTTATTCATACGATAACCTTTATTTATATAGGTTTTTGTGCTCGCACACAATAATAATCTTAATATTTTCGATACAAATATATAACAATTTTTGTAATTACGAAAATTGTTGTATCTTTGTGCCCGCACACGAAAGGTATGTGGTGTTAGTCTTTTTATAGATTAATAGTCATGTTATCAGTGTGTTAACCCCTAAAATAGGGCTGGAATGATAAATTGAAAGTTCATAATATTAATAACTTAGAATTTAAAACATAAGATTATGGGAAAGAAAGTCGTTACATTAGGCGAAATCATGCTTAGATTATCAACTCCGGGTAATACTCGTTTTGTTCAATCTGACTCTTTTGATGTAGTATATGGTGGTGGAGAAGCTAACGTTGCAGTGAGCTGTGCCAACTACGGACATGACGCCTATTTCGTAACTAAATTACCGAAACACGAAATTGGACAGTCTGCTGTTAACGCATTGCGTAAATATGGCGTAAAGACAGACTTTATTGCCCGTGGTGGCGACCGTGTAGGTATCTACTACTTGGAAACAGGTGCTTCTATGCGTCCTAGCAAAGTTATTTATGACCGTGCTCATTCTGCAATTGCTGAAGCTGACGCTGCTGATTTCGACTTTGATGCTATCATGGAAGGTGCTGACTGGTTCCACTGGTCTGGTATCACTCCGGCTATTTCTGACAAGGCTGCCGAGTTGACTCGTCTGGCTTGTGAAGCTGCAAAACGTCACGGCGTAACTGTTTCTGTTGACTTGAACTTCCGTAAGAAACTGTGGACGAAAGAAAAAGCACAGTCTATCATGAAACCGTTGATGCAGTTTGTAGACGTATGTATCGGTAACGAAGAAGATGCAGAACTTTGCTTGGGCTTCAAACCGGATGCTGACGTTGAGGCTGGCCACACAGATGCTGAAGGCTACAAGGGTATCTTCCAGCAAATGATGAAAGAATTCGGATTCAAATATGTAGTTTCTACTTTGCGCGAATCTTTCTCTGCTACTCACAACGGTTGGAAAGCTATGATCTACAACGGAGAAGAATTCTATACTTCAAAACGTTATGATATCGATCCGATTATCGACCGTGTAGGTGGTGGTGACTCTTTCTCCGGCGGTATCATCCACGGTTTGATGACTAAACCTAATCAGGGTGCTGCTCTTGAATTCGCTGTTGCTGCATCTGCATTGAAACATACTATCAATGGTGACTTCAACCTTGTTCTATAGAAGAAGTAGAAGCATTGGCTGGTGGTGACGCAAGCGGTCGCGTACAGAGGTAAATAAGTTGAGAGTTTGAAAAATCAATTCATTTAAAATAAGAAATTAAGATGGCAAAATTCGATAAAATAGCCGTATTGAATAAGATCGGCTCTACAGGAATGGTTCCTGTATTCTATCACAAAGATGCAGAAGTTGCAAAGAAAGTAGTAAAGGCTTGTTATGACGGTGGTGTTCGTGCTTTTGAATTTACAAACCGTGGTGACTTCGCACAGGAAGTATTTGCTGAAATCGTTAAGTTCGCAGCAAAAGAATGTCCTGAAATGGCAATCGGTATCGGTTCTATCGTTGATCCGGCTACTGCTGCTATGTACTTGCAGCTGGGTGCTAACTTCGTAGTAGGTCCGTTGTTCAATCCTGAAATTGCTAAGGTATGTAATCGTCGTTCGGTAGCTTATACTCCGGGATGCGGTTCCGTATCAGAAGTAGGTTTTGCGCAGGAAGTAGGTTGCGATCTTTGCAAAGTATTCCCGGGTGATGTTTACGGAACTAACTTCGTGAAAGGCTTGATGGCTCCGATGCCATGGTCTAAGCTGATGGTAACAGGTGGGGTAGAACCTACTAAAGAAAACCTGACTGCATGGATCAAAGCTGGTGTATTCTGCGTAGGTATGGGCTCTAAGTTGTTCCCGAAAGATAAAGTGGCAGCAGAAGACTGGGCTTATGTAACTGCAAAATGTGAAGAAGCTCTCGGTTATATTGCCGAAGCTCGTAAATAAGATTAGAGAGCGAAAGCTGTCTATAATAAAAAGAGGTTGATGCGACAGCCTCTTTAAAATATGCCTCGAGGGTTAGTTAGTTTAGTTAGTATATGAGGCATATTTTCATTTTGTTTAAAGGTGTTTAAAGGGGATAAGCCATCGGGATGATTCATTCATTTCGGTGGCTTGTTTTTTCTGGAGGGGAGCCGTTACTATTGCTGAAAGTGGAATGGGGATGAACTAATCTCCCGATAAGATGTTTTTAAGGTAGTAGATATAATAACAATATATAATATGGAACCTCATCATCACCACGAACATAATCATCAGTTGACATCGCTCAATAAGGCTTTTATCATAGGTATTACTTTGAATATTGCTTTTGTTATCGTAGAATTCGGAGTAGGGTTTTATTATAATTCTCTGGGATTGCTTTCTGATGCCGGGCATAACTTGGGTGATGTAGCCAGTCTGGTGCTTGCCATGTTGGCTTTCCGGTTGCAGAAAGTTCATCCCAATAGCCGTTACACGTATGGATATAAGAAGAGTACGATTCTTGTCTCTTTATTAAATGCAGTTATATTATTGGTTGCCGTGGGCATAATCATTGCCGAGAGTGTAGATAAATTGTTCCACCCGGTTTCCGTAGATGGTTCTGCCATCGCATGGACAGCCGGGGTGGGAGTGGTCATCAATGCGCTTACTGCCTGGCTCTTTATGAAAGATAAAGATAAGGATCTGAATGTGAAAGGGGCTTACCTGCACATGGCAGCAGATGCATTGGTGTCTGTCGGTGTAGTTGTTTCCGGCATTATCATCACCTATACAGGATGGAGCATTATTGACCCGATTATCGGACTTGGTATTGCTGTTATCATTATTGTCTCTACTTGGGGATTGCTTCACGATAGTCTCCGGTTGTCGTTGGATGGAGTACCGGTGGGGATAGACGCTCAAAAGATACAGCAACTTATCATGGAACAACCCGGCGTGGAGAATTGCCATCACCTGCATATCTGGGCGTTAAGCACAACGGAAACCGCTTTGACTGCCCATATTGTCATTGATAATATCACACAGTTGGAAGAAGTGAAACATCATATAAAAGAAGCACTCGAAGAGGCAGGCATCCATCATGCCACTTTGGAGTTTGAAGACGAAAGGGCTACTTGCTGCAAGGAATGTTGTGAGGATTAAATAAAATCCGTACCTTCGCGCCCTTAAACTAACTAACCTTTATTTTTTATGTTTACTGACTTATTGCATTCCTCTTATTTTTCCCTTTTCCTGATTGTCGCATTGGGATTTATGCTGGGAAGAATTAAAATTAAGGGGTTATCTCTCGATGTGTCGGCAGTTATTTTCATTGCCCTTCTTTTCGGGCATTTTGGTGTTATCATTCCTAAAGAATTAGGAAACTTCGGCTTGGTGCTCTTCATTTTTACCATCGGTATTCAGGCAGGGCCCGGATTCTTCGACTCTTTCCGTAGCAAAGGAAAGACGCTTATTCTCATCACTATGCTTATTATTTGTTCCGCCTGCCTTACCGCAGTCGGGCTGAAATATGCATTTGATATCGATACACCGAGTGTTGTCGGTCTGATCGCCGGAGCGCTAACCAGTACGCCGGGTTTGGCCGTTGCCATCGACAGTACTAATTCTCCTTTGGCATCCATTGCTTACGGTATCGCATATCCGTTTGGAGTGATCGGCGTGATTCTGTTTGTCAAGCTGTTGCCTAAAATTATGCGGGTAGATTTAGATAAAGAAGCCCGTCGTCTGGAGATAGAACGTCGCGGACAATTCCCTGAATTGACAACTTGCATTTATCGCGTCACTAATGCGAATGTATTCGATCGCAGCCTGATGCAAATTAATGCGCGCGGTATGACGGGTGCTGTCATTTCACGTCTGAAGCATGATGATGAAATCTCGATTCCCACAGCCCACACGGTATTGCATGAAGGAGACTACATACAAGCCGTAGGTAGCGAAGAATCACTGGATCAACTGGCAGTGTTGGTAGGCAAGAGAGAAGAAGGTGAACTGCCTTTGGATAAAACGCAGGAAATAGAATCTTTGTTGTTGACTAAAAAAGACATGATAAACAAACAACTGGGTGATTTGAACTTACAGAAAAACTTTGGTTGTACAGTGACTCGTGTTCGTCGAAGCGGTATTGACTTATCTCCGTCTCCCGATCTAGTCTTGAAGTTTGGTGATAAACTGATGGTAGTCGGTGAGAAAGAAGGACTTAAAGGAGTAGCCCGCCTGTTGGGAAACAATGCGAAGAAACTATCCGATACGGACTTTTTCCCCATTGCAATGGGTATTGTATTGGGCGTGTTGTTCGGCAAAATAAATATCTCTTTCTCTGATAGCCTGTCATTCTCACCGGGACTGACCGGGGGAGTTTTGATGGTAGCTCTTGTGTTGAGTGCGATAGGTAAGACAGGACCCATTATCTGGTCTATGTCCGGACCTGCCAACCAGTTGTTGCGCCAGTTAGGTCTGCTTCTTTTCCTTGCCGAAGTGGGAACTTCTGCCGGTAAGAATCTGGTAGCTACCTTCCAGGAAAGCGGATTATTGATGTTCGGAGTAGGAGCCGCCATCACATTGGTGCCGATGCTTGTTGCAGCCATTGTCGGACATTTCGTATTTAAAATCAGTCTGCTCGATTTACTGGGAACTATTACAGGAGGAATGACAAGTACTCCGGGACTCGCTGCCGCCGACTCGATGGTGGATAGCAATATTCCGAGCGTAGCTTACGCAACTGTTTATCCGATTGCCATGGTATTCTTGATTCTGTTTATTCAAGTAATAGCCTCGGCTGTATATTAACAGAATTTTATATAATAATTGATTGTTAAATAAATAGTTCGTATCTTTGCCGCCTCAAAGAAAAAATGAGGTGAAACGATTGTTATTGAATATTACACGCTACTTCTTGCCGATACTATTTGTATCGTATCTGGTAAGCTTTACATTCTTTGCCCACGTGCATGTGGTCAATGGCGTGACAATCGTCCATTCACACCCGTTTAAGAAAGGGGCGGCACATAAACATTCTACAGTTGAACTGCAACTGATTCATTTTCTGTCTCACTTAACGGCAGACGGTGCGGCTGTTGTTTTTGCTCTTTCCCTTTTTATTCCTTTCTTATTATGCTTGTTGCCCGGACGTTCGCAACATACTCACTATCACTGTCCGTATCATGGGGTAGTGGGACTTAGGGCACCCCCGGTTATTCGTTTCTATATTCTTTAAATGATGATACCGTACCTTGCATGAGGTAGGGCATTATCTGTCTATCCATGTGAATACTTATCGAAAACGAATAACAAACGAAAAATGAAGAAATATATCTTTTCGCTTGTCTGCCTGTGCTGCACATTGTTGCCTGCCCTCGAAGGACAAGCTCATGAATATCCTAATCATCCCGAATTACGTAAGTCAGATGCCAATATCGTTGGCCATATTCTTGATAAAAATACAAAAGAGCATTTACCCTATATTACAGTCGCCTTGAAAAGTACGACCATCGGAACTGTGACCGATGCTACCGGGCATTATTTCTTGAAGAATCTTCCCGAAGGTAATTTTGTGCTGGAGGTCAGTTCGGTGGGATATAAAACCGTCAGACGGAATGTGACGCTGAAGAAAGGGCGTACATTGGAAGAAGATTTCGAGATAGAAGAAGATGCGGTTGCTTTGGATGGCGTAGTCGTATCTGCCAATCGTAATGAAACCACCCGCCGTCTGGCTCCGACACTGGTGAATGTAGTAGATTTGAAAATCTTTGAGAATACCAATTCTACGACTTTGGCGCAAGGCTTGAGCTTTCAGCCGGGTGTCCGTGTAGAGTCCAATTGTCAGAATTGCGGTTTCCAGCAAGTGCGTATCAATGGACTGGATGGTCCTTATACGCAAATCCTGCTCGATTCCCGTCCCATTTTTAGTGCGCTTTCCGGTGTGTATGGTATCGAGCAGATCCCTGCCAGCATGATAGAACGTGTGGAAGTGATGCGTGGAGGTGGGTCGGCACTGTTTGGCTCATCTGCTATTGCCGGTACAATCAATATCATCACCAAAGAACCGATGCGCAACTCCGGTATGTTATCTCATACGATTACGGGAATTGGCGATGGCGACGCTTTCGACAACAGTACGGCATTGAATGCGTCTCTCGTGACGGACGACCAGCGTGCAGGTCTGTATATCTTCGGTCAGAACCGCCACCGTTCTGCGTATGACCATGACGGCGACGGATATTCCGAAATACCCAAATTGCACGGTCAGACAATTGGTTTCCGTTCGTTCCTGAAAACAACGACTTATTCGAAACTTACTTTTGAATATCACCACATGGAAGAATTCCGCAGGGGAGGAGACTTATTGAACCGCCCGCCTCATGAAGCGAATGTGGCGGAGCAGACCGAACACTCAATCAATGGCGGAGGACTGAAGTTCGATTATTTCTCCCCTAACGAGAACCATCGTTTCAATGTGTTTGCATCTGCACAGCATATCAATCGCGACAGCTATTATGGTCCAGGTGACAGAGACCCTTTGGATGCTTACGGAAACACCACTGACTTGAACTGGATGGCAGGCTCACAGTATGTCTACAGCTTCGGCAAATGCATCTTCATGCCTTCCGACCTGACTGCCGGAATAGAGTTCAATCAGGACAAACTGGAAGATAACATGTGGGGATACAACCGCACGGTAGACCAGAAAGTGAATATCGGTAGTGCTTTCCTTCAGAACGAATGGAAAAATGATCATTGGGGATTCCTGATTGGCGGCCGTTTGGATAAGCATAATCTGATTGACCATGTGATATTCAGTCCGCGTGCCAACTTGCGTTATAATCCGACAGAAAACATCAATCTTCGTTTTAGTTACTCATCCGGCTTCCGTGCTCCGCAGGCTTTCGACGAAGATTTGCATGTGGAAAATGTAGGCGGTAATGTAGCGATGGTTGAACTGGCGGATAATCTGAAAGAAGAAAGATCACAGAGCTTGAGTGCTTCGGCAGATATTTATCATCGTTTTGGTGCGTTTCAGGTTAACTTCCTGGTAGAAGGATTCTATACAAAGTTGTCGGATGTTTTTGCCCTTACCGACGGAGAGGTAGTGGATGGAATTCTGACACGTACCGTCACAATGCATCAGGAGCGCAAGTTCTGGGATTGACACTGGAAGGAAAGATGGCTTACCTGAATAAAATCCAAGTTCAGGCGGGAGTCACTCTGCAACAGAGCCATTACAGCAAACCGCACATCTGGAACAAAGAAGCTCCGGCGGTGAAGAAAATGATGCGTACGCCAAATACTTACGGCTATTTTACAGCAACCTACACCCCGATAAAACCGTTATCTATCGCTCTTTCCGGTACCTATACCGGTTCGATGCTGGTTCCCCACGAGCCGGTTCCGGGATTCCTTGAAAATCCGATAACGGTGAATACCAAAGACTTTTTCGACATCGGTTTGAAAGCTGCTTATGACTTCAAACTTTATAAGTCGATGAACCTCCAGTTGAATGCCGGCATACAGAATATTTTCAATGCCTATCAGGACGACTTCGATAAAGGAGCTGACCGTGACTCCGGCTATATCTATGGTCCGTCACTTCCGAGAAGCTTCTTTGCCGGGGTGAAGATCAGTTATTAAGATTCGGTTAAGATTTAAAATCGTTATAAATAGGGATTGTTTTGCATGGAGACAATCCTTATCTTTGCAAAAAAACAAACTAAACCCTGACTTTACTGCACAGAATAGATGTGCAAGATTACCGGATGAAACAATTGTACCTACATATAATGAAGTGGTTTTTGCCTGTACTGTTTATCTCGTACATGGCAGGAATCACTTTATTTACTCACTCCCATGTAGTAAACGGGGTAACGATTGTCCATTCGCATCCATTTAAAAAAGGCAGTGAACATAGCCATACGACGGTTGAATTCCAACTCATTCACCTGTTGAATCATGTATTGGTGACAGACAGCGGATTAATACCTACATTCGCGGTCGCTGCTTTATCTCTATTATGTATCCTGTTTATCCGCCCGCAAGTTGAGCCATATCACCGTTCTTGTCCGGGCGTCATATCTCTTAGAGCACCTCCTGACGCTTAGTCTATCTTTTCGGGAACAGTATTCATCAGTTAGGAACAACGATTAATGATCGCTGCTTCCCTTTCCCTTATTATTATTTTTGATTTTAAACATTAAAAGACTAACGACAATGAAGAAATATCTTTTAGTCCTGGCCGGCCTGTATTGTGTCCTGTCATACGCATTGGCTGAACATCCGGACTACCCTGAACTGAAAAAATCCGATGCGAACATCATAGGCCATGTACTGGATAAGAAAACGAAAGAGCACCTTCCTTACATCACCATTGCACTGAAAGGAACAACGATAGGAACCGTGACCGACGCTACCGGACATTATTTTTTGAAGAATTTGCCGGAAGGTAACTTTATACTGGAGGTTAGCTCGGTCGGCTACAAGACCGTGACCCGCAACGTGACTCTGAAAAAAGGAAAGACACTGGAAGAGGATTTTGAAATAGAAGAGGACGCGATTGCTTTGGATGGGGTAGTGGTTTCCGCCAACCGCAGTGAAACGACGCGCCGTTTGGCTCCTACTTTGGTAAATGTCGTCGATCTGAAGCTATTTGAAACGACTAACTCTTCCACTTTATCGCAAGGGCTGAACTTTCAGCCCGGTGTACGTGTAGAGACAAACTGCCAGAATTGTGGTTTCCAGCAAGTCCGCATCAATGGACTGGACGGACCGTATACGCAGATTTTGATAGATTCCCGTCCCGTATTCAGTGCCCTTTCCGGAGTGTATGGCCTGGAACAGATTCCCGCCAGCATGATTGAACGCGTAGAAGTGATGCGTGGGGGAGGTTCCGCCTTGTTCGGCTCTTCGGCCATTGCAGGAACCATCAATATAATCACCAAAGAGCCTTTGCGCAATTCCGGCCAGCTGTCGCACACCCTTACTGCTTTAGGGGGCGGCTCCTCATTCGATAACAATACCTCCCTGAATGCTTCATTAGTGACGGACGATCATCGTGCCGGACTGTATATCTTTGGTCAGAACCGTCACCGGTCCGGATATGATTATGACGGAGACGGATTCACCGAACTACCTAAATTGAAGAATCAGACAGTGGGCTTCCGCTCTTATCTGAAAACAAGCACTTACTCCAAACTAACCTTCGAATATCACCACATGCAGGAATTCCGTCGGGGAGGGGATATGTTGGACCGTCCTCCTCACGAAGCCCATATTGCAGAGCAGTTGCAACATTCGATTGATGGTGGAAGTTTGAAGTTCGATTATTTCTCGCCAGATGAAAAGAACCGTCTAAGTATCTTTGCGTCAGCCGCCAATACAGATCGGGACAGTTATTACGGACCGGGTAACGATCCTCTGAAAGCCTATGGAAAAACAACGGATTTAACCGCTATGGGCGGCGCGCAGTATGTACATACGTTTGATAAGTGTTTTTTTATGCCTTCTGACCTCACGGCAGGACTTGAATATAACCGTGATCGTCTGAAAGATAATATGTGGGGATATGACCGCCACACGGATCAGACGGTAAATATTTACAGTGCTTTTCTGCAGAACGAGTGGAAGAACGACCGTTGGGGCATTCTGATCGGTGGTCGTCTGGATAAGCATAACATGGTAGATAATGTCATCTTTAGCCCCCGTGCCAACTTGCGTTTCAACCCGACACAGAATATAAACCTGCGTTTGAGCTATTCATCCGGATTCCGTGCTCCGCAGGCTTTTGATGAAGATATGCATATTGAAAATGTGGGCGGAACAGTGGCAATGATTGAGCGTGCGAAGAACTTGAAAGAAGAGAAATCCCAAAGTTTCAGTGCGTCCGCAGATATGTATCACCGTTTCGGAGTATTCCAGACGAATTTCTTGATCGAGGGCTTTTATACAAGACTGACAGATGTCTTCGTGTTGGGCGAACCTTATGACCGTGGCGATGGGATATTGGTAAAAACACGCAGTAACGGTCCCGGCGCGAAAGTGATGGGGCTAACGCTGGAGGGCAAAGTGGCTTATCTTTCCATCCTGCAAATACAAGCGGGACTCACTTTGCAACGCAGCCGATACGATGAACCTCATAAATGGCATGACGACGCACCGGCAGAAAAGAAAATTTTCCGTACTCCCGATACATATGGTTACTTCACAGCTACTTATACTCCCATCAAACCTTTATCCATTGCCCTGTCAGGAACTTATACCGGGAGAATGTTAGTGCAACGCATGGATATCACCGCCGAGAACGCCGAACTGGGCGCAATGCCCGAACGAAAGGCGGAAGCCATCCGTACACCCCGTTTCTTCGATTTGGGAGTGAAACTGGCTTATGACTTCAAGCTATACAAAACAGTCGATTTGCAACTAAACGGCGGAGTTCAGAACCTCTTTGAGTCTTATCAGAAGGACTTTGATAGAGGAGCTAATCGGGATTCCGGCTATATTTACGGGCCTTCTCTGCCGAGAAGTTTCTTTGCCGGAGTGAAGATTAGCTATTAGGTTGTTTCTATACGATTTTGCAGACTTGTCGAGTTTTACAGGGTGTAACTAGTCGGTTTCTCGTCAAGATTCATTAACTTTGTCGGGAAAATAAATGCTAAGCAATGGATATACCGGCTTTACACACACTAACAAACGGCATTATTATCGGAATATGTCTGTCTATATCTTTCGGTCTTGTCTGCTTCAAGCAGATGGCGCACGCCATTAATCCCAAATACAGGCGTGCATGCCATTTCTTCATCGCTGCTTCTCTCATTATCGCTGCCGGTCATTTGGCGGAGTTGCTGGTTGACGGGTTCGGCGTATACCGGTCGTTGGACTTATTCTCAATATTGGTGTTGGTGCTTGCTTCTTCGCAGGCGTTGATGTTCACGTTTATGTTGATATTGCTGTTCGACAGCAGATACGTCACTTTTGCCAATGTGATGAAGCATGCGGCGCCTTCGCTCGTTTTCATTCTGCTGTATGTGGTGAGTTGCTGCATTGAAGCGGACGTCTGTGTATATTCTTTAGCAGAATGGCGTGCGTGTGTCGTTCACAATCT
Organism: Bacteroides sp. AM54-2NS; assembly: GCF_003602935.1. NCBI lineage: Bacteria > Pseudomonadati > Bacteroidota > Bacteroidia > Bacteroidales > Bacteroidaceae > Bacteroides > Bacteroides sp. AM54-2NS. Next base: position 14,252 of record NZ_QTMZ01000033.1, on the reverse strand, counting down.
CCCGTTGGCAGTGCGGACCTTGTTCGGTGTCACCTATACCGTACAACTGTTCGTTTACGTCCGCCTCTTTTTCCGTAAAAAACACCACTACATCACGCATTTAAAAGAATTGACCGGAGAGTGTATCTCAAAACTGGAACTCCGGTGGACGATGCGCGCTTTCCTTTATGCGTTGAGTGTCGGCATTGGCGCATGGGTTTTACTTGTCTGTCCGGGACCGATACCCGAGTTTAGTTTCAGTTTCCTTATCGTGGTTTTCTATCCTGCTTTTGCATGGCTGTACACTAACTATCATTACACTTACGAGATGCTACGCCGTTTTATCGTCGAACAGGATGGAAAACTGCCCCAACCACCGCTCGAAGCCGATATGGGCGACCTCATCTGTTACCTGCAATCTGGCGATAGCAACCACTTGTTTGAAGAGCTCGAAGCCTATCTGCAGAAAGAACAACCGTACCTCGACTACAACTTCAAGCGTGACGACCTGATTAAAGCTCTTGGCACAAACGAGCGTAATCTCTCCGCCGCTGTGGGGCGTGCCACAGGACTGACCTTGCAAAATTATCTTCTCCGCCTGCGCATCCGTCATGCCATGGACTTGCTCCTGCTTCCGGACTACGCGAACCACACAATCGAAGACATTGCCGGAGCGTCGGGCTTCAAGGCAATGCGCACCTTCAACCGCAATTTCCGCGAATTGGTAAAAATGACTCCTACTGAATTCCGCCAACAAAAGTCTGTACTTTAAAGGAGAAGGCGATACTCTTTTATCATCAAATGCTGTTGTTTCCATCAATGCATAGGTAGAAGTTTCTCCGGATAGTGGAGAATTTCCGGCAATCCTGCAAGATTTGCAGGATTTTGGCTATACAATGCAGGATTTTGGCTATACCTTTTCGTTGTTGCATATTACTTTTGTCCGAAAAGAGAACAACGATTTATTCACCCTTTTAGAAAGACAAAAGACGTATGAAACAACTAAGAATCTTTTTCCTCTGCCTTATGGCAGCAACGTTGGCAACCGCCTGTGGCGACGACAACAATGACGACAACTCTGTGCCCGTAGAGAGCATCACCCTCAATCATGAGACTCTGACCCTGAAATCGGGAGCGACCGAAACGCTGGTTCCCACCATTGTCCCCGACCGGGTGACTGCCGAATCCGTAGTATGGAGCAGTGACAAAACTTCCGTAGCCACCGTAAGTAAAGACGGACTGGTGACCGCCGTAGCTGAAGGAACAGCTACCATCACCGCCACCGCACGCGAAAAGTCCGCCACCTGCCTTGTGACGGTCAGCAACAAGACGCTTGTCACTACCGCAGCCGAACTGAAAACCGCTATTGAAACGGCAGACGGCACTGCGGATGCACCAACACAAATCATCCTCGGTAAAGGCTTTGAGGTTGCTGCGGATGCAGAGCATTTTGCCTTTTCAATAGACGGCAAACACATTGCTATCGACGGCGGAAATAATCCTATCAGCGGCGATAATTATAATATTTCCCGTACCGCTAGCGACAAAAGCCTTTTTGAGCTTACAAACGGCGCGTCATTGAAGCTGACCAACCTCAACATTTATGGAAATGCTGCTGCCCATTCAGCTGATGTCGCCTGCATATTTGTTAGGGCGTCTTGCAAACTAACGCTGGGTAACGGCTTCGAACTATATTCCGGCGATGGGTTTGTTGATGACCAGCTAATTGGTATCTCTGTCGGTGATAATGCCACGCTCATTATGGAAGGCGATGCTGAAATCTCCAAAAGCATAAAGGGGCAGGAAGTGCTTGTTGCCCCTACAGGAATACTGCAACTGAAAGGCGGAAAAATAAAAGCAAGGGAGGAGGGAACGTATGAGAGTGAACGGAGCCTCTGTCTGCAAGCTGCGATTAATGGCAATCAAGTGACCATCCCCACCGTTACGGTTGAAAACGAACTTCCGGCGGATTCTGATTTTAAATTAGATCTATATGATTACGTGTTGAGTAGTTCCACTGTCCGGCCAGGAGCCGAAACCGTTGTTAAGGGAACCGACAGCTACACCTTGACTGACAGTGATCTTATGAAGTTCCATCTGATGACTAATACTACTGGGGGCATGACATATTATGACAGTTATTTCGAACTTTATCTGGACGGTAATGCTATCAAGATACGTGCGAAATGACAAGCAGCACAGAACGTAACTAATAAATAGATATTCACTTTCCTTAAAACAATCATTATCATGGCAACAAACGAAAAAATCACGCTCAATGTTGACCTTTACGACAACATCATGACCGAACAAAAAGGCGACTACACCGGACGCGCACGCATCACAGGCAGTCTGCACAACAAAGAAATCGCAGCACGCATCATCAAGGAGCGTACCGAGTACCGGCAGGAAACCATCGAGAACATCCTCGACCTTGCCGACCAGAAGAAGGTGGAAGCCATCGCCGAAGGGAAGAGCGTGGTAGACGGTGTGGGACAGTACATTGTCACCGTACGCGGTTCGTTCCTCGGGGAGAACGCCCAGTTTGACGCCACGAAGCACTCGCTCGGTGTGTCCTACACACCGGGACAACTGCTGCGCGACCAGCTCAAAGCCGTAAAAGTAATCTGCAACGGGCTGGCACAGACGGGGCCGGTCATCAACTCCATCACCGACTCCGTGACGAAGAGTATCAGCCAGGTCATCACTTCCGGCGTCCTGCCGTTATCAGCGGAAGCAACATTAAAATCCTCGGTGACGACCCTTCGGTCGGCATCTATCTCACCAAAGACGAAGAGGGAGCCGTCCCGTTGAAAGTGTCCGTCATCGTTCACAACGCACCGTCACAACTCACCATCATGCTACCTGCCATAGAAGCCGGAAAGCTCTATGCGCTAAGCATCACGACACAATATAGCGGAAGCAACAAGGCATTGAAAACGCCACGCTCTTACCGTTTCCCGATTCTGCTGGGTGACGAAAACGCGGGTGGCGGCGGTGGCGGCGGCGAAGCGCCCGACCCTGAAATCCCCGGAGGAGGTGAAGCCCCCGACCCGGCTGCATAAAGAAGCAGGTCACGAATGAGGACGGACAGTCCGGCTGCAGACAGCGCATCCGCCCTCATGGCAAACAAAAAAGGCGGCAGCCTTTCATAATTTACCCTTTTAAAGAAAACAGAAAGACGCATGAAACAACTAAGAATCTTTTTCCTCTGCCTTGTGGCAGCAACGTTGGTAACCGCCTGCGGCGGCGACGACAAAGACAACTCTACACCGGTAGAGAAAATCACCCTTGACAAGGAAACACTCCTGCTGAATTCCAACAGCTCGGAAACACTGACCGCCACCGTAACTCCTGCCAGCGCAACGGAAAACACCGTGACATGGAGCAGCGATAAGACCACCGTGGTTACCGTAGACCAAAACGGGAAAGTGAACGCCCTGACCGAAGGAACCGCCACCGTCACGGCAACGGCAGGCGGTAAGTCGGCAACCTGTGTCGTAACGGTATCGGATGCTGTAATTATCAATGCTCCCGAGCAACTACAAGTTGCGTTCGAAGATGCTTCCACCAACCCCGATAGCCCTACGAAAATCAGGCTGGGGGCAGGGTTTGAACTCGAACTCTGCTATGGAGAGACTTCAGACCCGCACCGGTATATCGAACTGGATGGCGGTGGATTTACTTTGTCTAATGTAACAGGCTCAGAATCAGATGTCGTCACTATAGAATCAACCACCCTGAAACTCAGCAATATCAAGATGAATACCACTGATGACTCAAATTGTGTGATAGCGCTTTATCCGACGAATACGAAGTTGATACTTGGCAGCGGGGCAAAGCTTGATAATCCTACCGGCCGGGCTGTTTATGTCTTTGAGGGATGCCAGCTTATTATGGATGAGGTTCTTCCGTGAACGGGAGAATCGTATTGCAAACAAATAAATATAACAGTGATGAAGGCGGCAGCTTCTTCTACAAAGGGGGGACATGGGAGAACGCCGAGCTTATGTTCTCCTATGATAACGCAAGCACACTGATGCCGATGACTCTGACCAAAGCACTTGCCAACCCGTACAAACTGACGTTTGTGGCTCAATGGAGTATGCAGCCATCCCATTTCCCCGAGGTGGATTCACGGTGGTGAAAGGAGACGGATACACCTTAACCCAACTCGATCTTGAGAAAATCACCTCATTGGAAATGGACGTCGCCGGTAGTTCTGTAACCTCTGAAAACTGCGAACTGGTACTGGATACAGCCGAAAATGCCATCAAGCTGCGTATCAAAGCAACAGCCTATTGAATACGTAAAACCGGAACGGCGGAAAGGGATGTGTGCCGCAGCAGGCTGGGGAGATGTGCCGCAGTAGGCAAGGAGAGCATGCCATAGCAGGCTAGGGGAGCATGCCACAACAAGTTAGGGAAACGCACCACAGCAAGCTGTGGCAATACACCCTAATTTCCCGGCTACGACAGCACAGAACACGCAAAAAGGCAGCAGTTACTCACAGACGAGAGCAACTGCTGCCTTTTTCACGTGTCACAACCATATCCTTGTCTACTTCAAGCAAGTGGCGTACGCTGTTAATCTGTTTCGATTTCCCAGTCTCCAATCGTTCTCGTGGTACTGTCGAAGTTGATGCCGACCTTCACCACTTTCCGATGGTCTGCCTCATAAGGAATCGCATACCCTTTGCTGTTAATTTGCGCCAAAGCCTCTTCTGCGGTGCCGTTCATTTTAAATTCAAGTACATAAATAGCATCCTGCATTTTGATAACCACGTCCGCCCGTCCGACAGCGCTTTTGACTTCGGTATCCACATATTGTCCCATCAAGCGGAACAGAAGATAGAATATAGTTTGATAATGTTTTTCCTCTTTATTGTTCAAGTCGTTCGGAATAGAGGCGAAGAAAGACCGGGTGCGTTCAAGGCAAGATTCAAGGTTCCCCTTCATTAAATCACGCACAAAGGACACTACATAAAAGTTGCTTTCGCGCGTAGGTTGGTAAAGATAAGAAGGGATGAGCGACTCGATAAAGCCGATTCTTACTTCCTCGTTCGGGTAGCCTAATGTATAGGTACGAAAGAAAGCATCGTACGACTTGATTGTGAGATAACCGCTTTGGTAGAGCACCGGAATAGGGTCGGTGAGACAATCCGTAGCCTTGTCGAAATCTTCCGGCTTGGCGTCCATACGGTCGAGCAGACGGATGTCAAAGTTCATTTGTTGCAGGAGTTCTATCAGAAAGGTAGGGGTACCGGTAGAAAACCAGTAGTTCTCATAACTCTTTTGGGCAAAAGCATTAATCAGGCTGAAAGGATTGTACACATCCACACAGGATTTACTGAAATGATATCCGTCATATTGCTTCTTCAAGTGGGCACACGCCTCTTCATACGTTTCATCGTTGGCTTGTGCCATCTGTTCGACATCAATTTTCATCTGCGTCAGCAGTTCCTGTTCGGTGATACCGCAGATAGTGCTGTAATTGTCGCTCATGCTGACGTTCTGAAGATTGTTAAGTTCGCTGAATATGCTCATCTGGCTGAATTTGCTGATGCCCGTCAGGAAGAGGAAGCGAAGATATTTACCTGACTTTTTTAAGGGGCTGAAGAAGTCGCGCATGATACCACGAATCTCATGCTGCAACTCATGGTTATTGTTACTGTCCAGCATCGGGGCATCATATTCGTCCACTAATACGACAACCTGCTGCCCGGTTTGCTCATAAGCGCGGCGAATGATACCTTCCAGACGTAAACTAAATGTGTCTTCGCCTTCCTGACGTCCGTAGATGTTTTCCCAAAGTAACAGCTGAACATTGATAGATGCGCGAAGTGACTCTGCTTCCATATATTTACTGCCGCTAAAGTCGATATGTAGCACCGGATACACTGTCCAGTCTTTCTCTAACTGCTCCATGTCAAGTCCGTTGAAAAGTTCTTTCTTTCCCAGAAAATAGGCTTCGAGCGTAGAGACAAGCAGACTTTTCCCGAAACGACGGGGACGACTCAGGAAATAAATCTTATTTGTATTGACGAGTTGATAAATCAGTGCAGTCTTATCAACATATATGTAATCATTATTGCGCAAATCTTCAAAATCCTGTATCCCGATAGGATAGCGCCTGAATGTTCCTTCTTCCATATCAAATTTTTATTAAAATGTGAACGATGAATGCAAAGTTAAGAAAAAGAAGCGGAATAGCTTTCTTTGTTGCCGAAGATTTTCACGTGTCACACCATATCCTTGTCTACCCCGAATTTCTCATCCGTCTGACACTCCCCGGCAGGTTCCACATGCACCAGAATATCATAGACATTATCTATCGAGCTTTCAATACTTTTCTCCACCGCCCCGGCAATCTCATGCGCTTGTGTAATCGTTATCTGCGGATTCACCTCTATATCGAGCGTAATTATATACCGGTTTCCTATCATTCTCGACCTGACCCGGTGCGGATTACTTGCTCCCGGCACTTTCTCGACAGCTTCGAATATCTTATTATACACATTGACATCCTTCACGCCATCCATAAGCTCCACATTCGAGTCGAGAAAAATACCAATGGACGACTTGATGATAAAGAGGCTGATTATCAATCCCGTTATCGAATCGAGTATCGGCAATTTGAATATAAAAGTAAAAATCAACCCTAATAAAACTCCGGCCGAGATGACAACATCATTACGCATATTTATCGCATTCGCCGTCAGCATGGAACTGTCTATTTTCTTTCCCTGTTTGTACTGGTACGAAGCCAGCATCAGTTTGCCGACAATAGAGAATATAGTCACATAGATAGCGATAGCCGATGGTATCTCTTTCACTTCATCTGAAAGATGCTTTGAATGGAAGATATCAGCATTTGCATACCGGCATAAAATATCACCAGTGACAGAATCTTTGTCGCGATGCCTTCCGCTTTCTCATAACCAAATACATATTTCTTTGAAGGAGGACGGTTGATGAGGCGTGCCGTAAAAATCATAACGATAGAGATAACGACGTCGGTTGCCGAGTCGATACCGTCGCCCACTACCGCCAAACTACCGGCCCATAAACCGATGATGATTTTTGATGCGGACAGGATTGCATTGCCAATGGTGCTAATCCATGAGGTTTTGATTAAGATGTTCTCTCTTGACATTGAAGTGACTCTTTATAATTAATTGTTTGATTGCGATTGGCTAGCAAAGATAAACATTTATAGGAGTCTGTGACGTCAAGTCGCAAAAAAACTTTTTCCGGGTTTTTAGTAGTTTCTATGTTTTAGTTGTATTATATATAGATGGTCAATTAAAGACAGGACAAATCATTTATTAAATAGTTAACCGCATGTTCAAAAAACTAAGTAGTTCTTTACTCATTGTATCAGCTTGTGTTTTTTCTTCTTGTACGCCCACCGTCAAGCAAGAGATTGCAATCCTACCTACCCCCGTTAGTCTGACCGAGCAGTCGGGCTCGTTTGTTTTAAAAGACGGAATGAAGATTGGAGTTTCCGATCAGTCCTTGTTTCCGGCTGTCGGGTATCTGCAGGAGATTCTTCGGAATGTCATATCGTCTTCTGTTGAAGTCACTACCGATCAGAATCAGGTAGATATGTATTTCCAGTTGAAAGATACCGGTGGAAAGCCCGGCTCTTATAAACTTGAGTCTACACCGGAGTCTGTTCGGGTAGAGGCAACTGACTATTCGGGCTTTATTTCTGCGATTACTACTATTCGCCAGTTGCTTCCTGCAACGATAGAAGTACAGGGAGAAAAACAAACTTATTCGATTCCTGCCGTGCAAATAGAAGATGCCCCCCGTTTTGAATGGCGTGGATTTATGCTGGATGCTTCCCGTCATTTCTGGAATAAAGATGAGGTGAAGCATGTACTGGATCTGATGTCTTTGTATAAACTCAATAAATTCCACTGGCACCTGTCCGACGACCAAGGTTGGCGTATAGAGATCGAGAAGTACCCATTGCTTACGGAAAAAGGGGCCTGGCGTAAATTCAATACGCAGGATCGTACCTGTATGGCACGTGCGAAAGAGGAAGATAATACCGATTTCCTGATTCCGGAAGATAAGATACGCATTGTGGAAGGAGATACGCTGTATGGAGGCTATTATACTCACGATGATATCAAAGAAATTGTAGCCTATGCTGCACAAAGAGGAATTGATGTCATTCCCGAGATTGATATGCCGGGACATTTCCTGGCGGCTATCGGTCAATATCCGGAATTGGCGTGCGACGGATTAATCGGGTGGGGGGAAACATTCTCTTCTCCTATCTGTCCGGGTAAAGATACAACGCTGGAGTTTTGTAGGAATGTGTTCAAAGAAATTTTCGAGCTTTTCCCTTATGAATATGTGCACATGGGTGGTGATGAAGTGGAGAAAGCCAACTGGAAGAAATGTCCTCTCTGTCAGAAACGTATTCGTACGGAAAAACTGGGTTCAGTAGAAGAGCTTCAGGCATGGTTTGTACGTGACATGGAGAAATTCTTCCTTGCCAACGGAAAGAAACTTATTGGTTGGGATGAAGTGGTAACCGACGGATTATCTTCCGATGCTGCTATTACATGGTGGAGAAGTTGGGCGAAAGACGCGTTGCCTACGGCGACCGCACAAAAGCAGAAAGTGATTGCTTGTCCGAATGAACATTTCTATTTTGATTATGCGCAGGATCAGAATTCAGTAAAGAAAATACTGGCGTATGATCCGTGTGCGGATGAACGGTTATCACCGGAAGAGAAGAAATACATCTGGGGTGTACAGGCTAATCTCTGGGCTGAATGGATTCCGACTATGAAACGCATTGAATATCTGATTGTTCCCCGCATGATTGCATTGAGCGAAATAGCTTGGGCAGAGCCGGCTGCTAAACCAAGTCTCGAAGAGTTTTATCGTCAGCTTGTTCCGCAGTTTAAACGGATGGATGTGATGAGGGTAAATTATCGTGTGCCCGATTTGCAGGGATTCTATAAAGTGAATGCATTTATTGATGAAACAGCAGTTGACTTGACTTGCCCGTTGCCCGGCACTGAAATACGCTATACGACAGATGGAAGTATGCCTACCAAGGAATCAGCTCTTTATGACGGTGCTTTGGAAGTGGAGGAGACTACCGATTTTGCTTTCCGTACTTTCCGTCCGGATGGTTCTCCATCGGATGTGGTGCGTACCAAGTATGTAAAGGCTCCTTATGCGGAGGCGGTGACTGCTCCGGCTGCTTTGCAGTCCGGCTTGAAAGCAGTATGGCACGATTTTCGTGGTAATCTTTGTGCGGATATTGAAGCAGCTCCTGTCAAAGGGGAGTATGTGGTGGAATCGGTATCTATCCCCGAAGAGGTGAAAGGAAATATCGGTCTGGTGTTGACCGGCTATCTGGAAGTTCCTGCCGATGGTATCTATACATTTGCCCTTCTTTCGGACGACGGTAGCACATTGATGCTCGACGGTGAATTGTTGGGAGATAATGATGGAGCACATTCGCCGGTGGAGATTATTGTGCAGAAGGCATTGAAAGCCGGGCTTCATCCGATAGAGGTGCGTTACTTCGATTGTAACGGAGGCGTATTGCAGATGGAACTGGTGAATGAAAAAGGTGAAAAAGAAGTATTGCCAAGTACGTGGCTGAAACATGAATAACTATTCTGTTGTTTTAATCATTACTTATTCGTTATAGTCTGAATAGCAAATTTCATTATTTTTAGGTATTGCTCGTCTTGCCGGTGAGCGGTACCTTTGCAGAAAATAATTGAAAACTTATGCGAATCAGTGAGAGACGAGTCGAGATTAATCATATATCAAAGGTGCACATGCACCGGATTGAATGGGATGAAGAGAGCTTATAGAAATATAAGCTCTCTTTTTTGAACGATTTCGAATATTGTTCTTTTTTGAAAACAAGCGATAAGTTAAATGATTGTCGAACTTAATATAGATTGAACGTACGTTATGAGTACATTGAAAAAACTTCAGAACTACATGGGTAAACGGAAAGTGCTTTTGCCTGCGGCAATGCTACTGTCTGCCCTAAGTGCCCTGGCGGGCATGTTGCCTTATATTCTTATTTGGCTGATTGTGAGAGAACTGCTTGAATACGGAGAGATAACCTCTTCCGGTAATGTGGTGACGTATGCCTGGTGGGCGGCAGGCATGGCCGTGGCGAGTATCGTCCTTTATTTTGCCGCCTTGATGTCTTCGCATCTTGCAGCTTTTCGGGTTGAATCGAATTTGCGCAAAGAAGCCATGCGCCAGATAGTGCGTATGCCTCTCGGTTTCTTTGACATTAATACGAGCGGACGTATCCGTAAGATTATAGATGACAATGCAGGGGTTACCCATAGTTTTCTGGCACATCAGTTGCCCGACCTTGCGGCTACTTTTCTAGTGCCGTTGGTAGCTGTCATACTGATTTTTATGTTCGACTGGATACTCGGTCTGGCATGTATCGTTCCTGTAATTATTGCCATGCTGGTTATGGGATTTATGATGAATGCGGAGGGACGGCAGTTTATGAAAAGCTACATGACTTCTCTGGAGGAAATGAATACCGAAGCTGTAGAGTATGTGAGAGGAATTCCCGTAGTGAAGGTTTTCCAGCAGACCATTTACTCTTTCAAGAACTTTCATCGCTGTATCATGAATTATAATAAAATGGTATTCGGCTATACACGAATGTGGGAGAAGCCGATGTCGCTCTATACCGTTATTATCAATGGCTTTGTGTTTTTCCTTGCTCCGTTGGCTATTTTGCTGATCGGTTATTCTGGTAATTATGCATCGGTATTACTTAATTTCTTCCTATTTGTTCTCATTACTCCCGTATTCTCCCAAAGTATCATGAAAAGTATGTATCTCAATCAGGCTTTGGGGCAGGCGAGTGAGGCCATCGGACGTCTTGAAAATCTGGTTGCTTATGAGCACCTGACTGTTGTAGCGCATCCACAACCGGTAAAGGAATTCAGTATTCAGTTCGAAAAGGTTTCCTTCAGCTATCCGGGAGCTAATCAAAAGGCGGTGGATGATATCAGTTTCACCATTACGCAAGGAAGGACAGTAGCTCTTGTCGGAGCTTCAGGCGGAGGGAAAACGACAATTGCCCGTCTTGTTCCCCGTTTCTGGGAGGCAACAGAAGGGAAGGTTTTAATAGGTGGCATCAATGTAAGAGAAATCGCCCCTGAAGAACTGATGAAACATATTTCTTTTGTGTTTCAGAATACAAAGCTATTTAAGACTTCTTTGCTTGAAAATATCAAATATGGTAATCCCAACGCGACAATGGAGGAAGTGGAACGGGCAGTAGATATGGCACAATGCCGGGAAATTATCAATAAACTTCCGCTCGGACTAAATACAAAGATCGGTACAGAAGGAACGTATCTCTCCGGCGGGGAACAACAACGAATCGTGCTCGCACGTGCGATACTGAAAAATGCCCCCATCATCGTACTGGACGAAGCGACTGCTTTTGCCGATCCCGAAAATGAGCATCTGATTCAGCAAGCCCTGAAAGAACTGACAAAAGGAAAAACCGTATTGATGATTGCCCACCGTCTTTCAAGCATCACGGATGCCGATAATATTCTTGTGATTGACAAGGGTAAGATTGCGGAACAAGGCACACATGCCAAACTGCTTGAAAAACAAGGTATCTATTATAATATGTGGAATGAATACCAGCAATCCGTTCGCTGGACAATAGGAAAGGAGGTTTCTAATGATTGAAGTAATAAAAAGACGTTTTGCCCTTTCAACTAAAGGAGCAAAAGATTTCTGTAAAGGTGTGTTTTTCACTACACTGCTAGATATTGTATTGATGTTGCCGGCGGTATTTGTTTTTCTCTTTCTTGAGGAATATCTTCGTCCGGTGTTTCAGCCTTCGGTTTCGGTGACGCATGGTATTCTCTACTATAGCATACTCGGTATTATCTTTATGATAGTCATGTATATATTTGCGGTATTGCAATATCGTAGCACCTATACCACCGTTTATGATGAGAGCGCGAACCGGCGTATCTCATTGGCGGAAAAACTTCGCAAGTTGCCTCTGGCTTTCTTCGGCGAAAAGAATCTTTCCGACCTTACCGCCACGATTATGGATGACTGCACTGATCTCGAACATACTTTCTCGCATGCGGTTCCCCAGTTGTTTGCTTCCATTATCAGCATTCTGCTTATTACCGTCGGTATGGCATTTTATAACTGGCAGTTGACGATTGCTTTGTTCTGGGTAGTGCCGCTTGCCGCCGCAATTCTTCTTTTCTCGAAGAAGGAAATACAGAAAAGCAATGAAAGTAATTATCTGAACAAGCGAATGGTGACTGAACATATTCAAGAAGGACTTGATACTATTCAGGAGATAAAATCTTATAATCAGGAGAGGGACTATCTGGAGAAATTGGATGCAAGCATCGATACCTATGAAAAGGTACTGACCCGTAATGAACTGGTGCTCGGCATATTGGTAAACGGTTCCCAAAGTGTATTGAAACTCGGCTTGGCAAGCGTCATTATCGTCGGTGCCAATCTCTTGGCTTCGGGGACAATCGATTTGTTTACCTATCTTATATTTATGGTGATCGGCTCGCGTGTATATGCTCCGATCAGCGAGGTGATGAATAATATTGCCGCTTTGTTCTATCTGGATGTGCGTATCAGCAGAATGAATGAGATGGAAGCATTGCCGGTACAGCATGGAACTACCGATTTTACTCCTAAAGGCTATGACATCGAGTTTCAGCAGGTAGACTTTGCTTATGAGCAGGGAAAACAAATATTGAAGAACTTGTCCTTTACTGCCCGACAAGGCGAAAAAACAGCTTTGGTGGGTCCTTCGGGCAGTGGCAAGAGTACGGCAGCCAGGTTGGCAGCACGTTTTTGGGATATTCAGTCGGGAAAGATTACCCTCGGCGGACAGGATATCAGCCGGATTGATCCTGAAACGTTACTGACGAACTATTCCGTTGTTTTTCAGGAAGTAGTTCTTTTTAATGCTTCCATCATGGATAATATCCGTATTGGCAAACGGGATGCTACGGATGAGGAAGTCCGGAGAGTTGCCCGCCTAGCACAATGTGATGAGTTTGTCACTAAAATGCCGCAGGGATATCAGACGATTATCGGTGAGAACGGGGAAACATTGTCAGGTGGTGAGCGGCAGCGTATTTCCATCGCCCGCGCTTTGTTGAAGGATGCTCCAATTGTTTTGCTGGATGAGGCTACTGCTTCGCTCGATGTGGAAAATGAAACCAAGATACAGGCAGGCATATCGGAATTGGTACGTAACAAAACAGTACTGATTATTGCGCACCGTATGCGAACCGTTGCCAATGCCGACAAAATTGTAGTATTGGAGAATGGAAGTGTTGCTGAAATGGGAACACCGGAGGAATTGAAAAAGAAAAATGGTATATTTGCCCGGATGGTGAACAGACAGGTTACAAATATGAATGGATAAATAGCAGTGATACTATGCAGTTTTTGAAGGGAGATATACAAGAGCGAATCTTGAAGGTAGCCGAAGAAGTGTTTCTGGAAAAGGGATACAAGGATGCCTCTATGCGTGAAATAGCTTCGAGGGCAGGGGTGACGGTGAGTAATATTTATCATTATTTCACCAATAAAGATGAGATATTCCGTACGATTCTGAAACCGGTATTGAATGATCTGTATGCTATGATTTATAATCATGATGCCGATCAGATGACAATCGATGTCTTTATGGATTCGGATTACCAGAAAACATCTGTACGGGAATATATCAGATTAGTCTCTGAACATCGTGACCGTTTACGGCTGCTGCTTTTTCAGGCACAAGGTTCTGTTTTGGAGAACTTCCGTTCCGAATATACGGATTTGATGACGCGTACGATTTCTGTCTTTTTTCAAGGAATGAAACAGAAATATCCGCATATCAATATAGCAATAACCAATTTTTTCATTCACTTGAATACGGTATGGTTGTTTGCCTTACTCGAAGAGTTGGTGTTGCATCCTGTGAAGAAGGAGGAGATGGAGAAATTTATAGCGGAGTATATCGTTTTCGAAACGGCTGGTTGGAAAGAGCTCATGAATGCATGAGCTCTGGCTCAGTTGTAATTCTTGGGGGATTAAGTTTAGTCAATTCCCTTCATGCATATACCTTTGCTAGCCTAAAAAGGAAGAAGCTCATATCCACTACTCCTCTAAATGATGCCCTAAATGCTTTGATTTTAGCATTAAATGCTTCCGCTGCTGCATTTGTACTCCTGTTCACAAAGAAGTTCA
>NZ_QTMZ01000032.1:0-62706 GCF_003602935.1 Bacteroides sp. AM54-2NS | reverse complement strand
TGAATTTGCGCCCTGAAAGGGCATAATTGTATACAGTTCCGCCCTTTCAGGGCTTGTGGCTGGTGTGTCTTTTTCGTAGGGCGTTGCCCTACGCTATGTAATTAAGCCCTTTCAGGGCACCCCAATAAATATATAATTGTAAGGCTTTCAGCCTAACTGCTAAATTCCCATTTATCATTTCAATTTAAAACGGTATACAACCATGGAAGCGGCCTCCAGTTCGAGCGGTTGATTCAGGTCCAGTCCGACTTCCGTCTCTACCGGTTGGACTTCATTCGGGGTAAACGGGGTGTTTTCTTTTCCCGGAACCAGTACCAGGCTTGTTTTATGTGCCTTGACGGGACGTTTGAAGCCGGAAACTTCCGGTTGTAGAGTGACTTTTTTATCCTGCAGGTTTATCAGTTTCAGGATATATTGTTTGCTGGCCGTATCATATCCCATCGTAACAAAGATGTTCTGCAAACCTTCTATATCCTTGATCGCTGCATCCAGACACACGTCAAACGTGTTATCCCTGAACATCTTCGCCAGGTAGAAGAAGGAAGTCTTTACGCTACTGTCTACTCCATTAATCAACATCGGCAGGAAGATACGGTGTTCCAGAAAGTCCCAATGCCTCATCACCGGACGTTCGGCAAACAAGGGATTCAAATCACCGTTGCGTTCTATTGACATACGGATGGCTCCGGTAGCCAGCAGGTTATAAGGATATTTTCCGCTAATACCCAATTCGCCGATAAATAGATCGGCAACACCCCGTTTGTAGTTATCAAAACGATAATGCTGTTCGCAAGCCCATTCGATTGAGTTATAATAATGCTCATCGAACACTTTTACATTCTTCGGGTTGACAAAATTGGGAATATCTTTCCGTTTGTCGTCATTCTCTCTTCCGACTACACGGATGACACTATTGGCTATATAAACCAAGTCGGGGTATTTGGCGGACAACGCCTGATAGATTTTTTCATAACGTTCCCAATACACAGGTCCGAAATCTTCATTTCCAATCTCGATATATTTTAGCGGGAAAGGAGCAGGATGACCGTTCTTTGCCCGTTCGGCTCCCCATTTCGTAGTTGTATCACCAATAGCATACTCGATGGCATCCAACGCATCCTGGATATAAGCGTCCAGATCGACATCAATGTGTCTGAAATTCCACTGTGGACTTTGCTTCACCCAACCGCTGCAAATCATACCCGTAGGCATCACATACATCGCATCGGCTCCCACATATTCGCACAATTCATAAAACTCATGATAACCGATTCCGTCGGTACGGTAATAAGGCGCCCATTTGCTCCACTGTCCCGGACGATTTTCAATCGGTCCGAGCGTCTTTTTCCAGTGATACATCGTTTCTTCATTGACTCCGTGCACGATGCATCCGCCCGGAAAACGGATAAAGCTGGGAGAAAACTCTTTCAGGTTCTGAACAATGTCTTTACGAAATACGGATTTTCCATCGTTCCAGGTATCGGACGGGAACAGGGAAACGACATCTATCTGAAATTGTCCTTTCGACATCGGTTGTATGGCAAACATTCCACGCCGGACGTTCTTTTCCGGTTTCAGTTCACCGGTATATTTTGTCCAGTCCCGATTTCCTACATTCACTTCGATCACATTGCTCACCCGCTGTCCCCATTCGTCAACCAGAAATACACGTAACGGAGCGGAATAATTCCTGTTCTTCAGAAACAAGGAAAGGCGGTAAGACGTATCTGTCTTCAGGTTCATTCCATAATATCCACGGTTGAGAATCAGAGCATCCGAATGGTTCGCAATATCTTCCGTGACATTAACCAGCATCGAATACTTATTTTCCCCGCTCATCGGATTTTCATCCGTGCGACTGATAAATACAGGAGTATATGATAACGGATAAGTCGTCCATCCAATCAGCGGATCGGCCTGAAACACCTTTTTCTCTTTAACGCGGGGAGCCGGGACATTTTCATAAAGACCATTCTTCACAGATAATCCGGCAGGCGGTGTAGCTTCTTCAAACGAACGATTACGTATCAGTTCGGCGTGCAGAGCACCCTCGCCCATCATTCCTATTTCCTCATAATGGAAACCGTACTTTACGGGAGCCACTTTGTGGGTTTTCGATTTATTGATATACAACGTTCCATCGGAGGAAGACGGAGAGGAACTATTCCCATATACCAGAGGTAATGTGAAAAACAGACCGATACCAAACGTAAAGGATTTGACTGTCGAATGATTCATAGCATTTGTTTTTAGAGTTTCACATTGCAAATGTGGTCTTTTCTATCCAAGAAAAACAGAAAAATAATGCTTAATACCTGCAATCATGTATAAAAATCTGTAGCGAAGCGGCAAACTGAACATGAGTGCTGCCCGTTTGAACAATTCTACGACTGTTCAAAACAAAAAAAGACGTATCTTTAGGTCGTGAAAATCAATCAGAAAAGCCATGAGAACCACCTTACTTAAATTCGTACTCTTATTTAGTCTCGTGCTCTTAAATACAAGCTTGTCGACGGGACAG
The DNA here is from genome assembly GCF_003602935.1 of Bacteroides sp. AM54-2NS. Classification (NCBI taxonomy): domain Bacteria; kingdom Pseudomonadati; phylum Bacteroidota; class Bacteroidia; order Bacteroidales; family Bacteroidaceae; genus Bacteroides; species Bacteroides sp. AM54-2NS. Next base: position 60,185 of record NZ_QTMZ01000032.1, on the reverse strand, counting down.
ATTCAATATAATAACATACGCTTCAAACAGCTAAGTATAGCTGAAGGACTCCCGCATAATACGATCAATGCAATCACCCAGGACAACCACGGGTTCATCTGGTTTGGTACACGCAACGGATTGTGCCGATATGACGGTTATAATATCAACCTGTTCGCACATAATGAAGCCGACAGCACCTCACTCCGCCACAATTTCATCACGCGCTTATATAACGATTCGCTCCGTAACATTCTATGGATCTCTACCGATCAGGGCATCTGCAGCTATAACTACGAGACAGAAGATTTCAGTCGTTACCAGATTAAAGGGAACACTAAGGATGATGTTTGTTTCCTGAATACCAGCGATGGTGTGCTTCTGGCAGCTTGTAGCAACGGACTCTATCGCTACAATGAACAAGACAGTCTGTTCATTCCTTTTCTTCTCGATGAAGAAAAACCTCATGTGAGATACCTTGCGGAGGACGGAGACAAAACCTTATGGATAGACACCAACAAAGGACTGATGCGATACAGTCTGGAGAAGAAACAGTTCGTTTCCCTCCCGACTCTCATCCAGCCTTTTACACAGCAATGCAACAATGCCGTCCTGATCTCGTCCAACCAGCTTTTATTTAATACTAACAACGATTTTTTCGTCTATCATATACAAAGCAATACGCTGTGTAATCTCTCGAAAGACCTTGAAGTGAAAGACTTCCGGTGTGCGGCAACCGACCATACGGGGAATATATGGGTAGGCACGGAGTATGGCATCTTTGTCTTCAACAAACTCTACCAACTGATTTCACATTACGAACAATCGGAACGGGATTTAAGTGCGCTGAACGATTCTCCCATTTACAGCCTTTATCAGGACAAGGCTCATAATATGTGGGTGGGAACCTATTTCGGAGGAGTCAATTATTATATATTCGGTTCCGACCAGTTTCAGATATATCCATACGGAGCCAGTTTCAATCATTTGAGCGGAAAGGCTGTCCGCCAGATTATCAATGCTCCGGACAATGGTCTGTACATCGCCACCGAAGATGGCGGATTGAACTACCTGAACAATAAGAAAGAAATCACCCGTGCCGAACGGCTTCACAAGCAAATGCAAATCTACGCCAAGAACATACATTCTTTATGGCTCGACAAAGATAACAGCTTGTGGCTCGGACTATTCCTGAAAGGAGCTCTTCACTATATACCGCATCTAAACCGCACGGTGGACTATAATCTATTGTCGGATGAGGTTTCTTCCGGCTTCTGTATCATCGAAGACAAGAACGATCATATCTGGTACGGAGGCCCTTCCGGCTTATTCCTGATCGACAAGAAGAAAGCGAACTCCCGCCCAGAAAAGATTTCATCTCTCCGTGTCTTTAACCTGGTACAGTTTAATGACAGTATACTTTGGGCAGGAACCCGAAAAGGCAGTATATTTCAGATCAATACCCATACACTGAAAGTAACCTCGCTCCCTATCCTGCCGCATACCGATCTCTACATCACCTATATCTACCCCGATTCACATCAACGGATATGGATAGGTACAGACAACAACGGGCTTTATGTATCAGACCGCAACGGTAGCATTATCGCCTTTTACAGTAAAGAACAGTTGGGATCCAACGCCATCAAAGGTATCATTGAAGATGAGATGAGTAATGTTTGGGTAGGTACCGGAAACGGACTTTGTTGTATCAATTCCCAAACAGGAAGCATTGACCGATATACCACGGCCGACGGATTGCCCATCAACCAGTTCAACTACTCCTCCGCCTGCAAGAAGCCTGACGGAGAATTGTATTTCGGAACTATCAACGGTATGATTTCTTTCTACCCGGAACAGGTACGCTCCGTCAATCCCCGTTTCAACATTGCACTGACTGCCATTTGGAGCAACAGCGAATATATGTCGCCCAACAATGAGAAAGCATTCATCCCTTCCTCTATCTCCGAACTGACAGAGATCACCCTGACGCACGAACAAGCCCAATCCCTGCGTCTCGAATATTCCGGCCTGAATTATCAATATACCGACAACACTCAATATGCGATGAAAATGGAAGGTATCGACAAGGACTGGCAGTTTGTAGGCAACCAGCATCAGGTACGCTTCTCCAATCTGCCTTCAGGAAGATATATCTTAAAGATCAAAGCCAGCAAAGATGGTATCCACTGGGACGAAACGGGCCAAAAGGACCTTGCCATCAGAGTCCTTCCTCCTTGGTGGCTCTCACCGGGAGCATATTTAGTTTATGCACTACTCTTCCTATTAATCATTTACGCCGCATACAGATATACCAAAACGCGTATCATCCTGCTCATGCGACTGAAAACGGAGCATGAACAACGCGTCAACATAGAGAATATGAATCAACAGAAGATCAATTTCTTCACTTACATCTCCCATGACCTGAAAACACCGCTGACCCTGATTCTATCACCTCTGCAACGATTGATCCAGCAGCCACAAATCAGCAACAACGATAAAGAGAAACTGGAAGTCATCTACCGAAACGCCAACCGGATGAATTATCTGATTAATGAACTATTGACGTTCAGTAAAATCGAGATGAAACAGATGCGTATCAGCGTCCGGAAGGGAGACATCATGCACTTTCTGGAAGAACTGTCGCACATCTTTGACATTGTAGCCGGAGAACGGGAAATTGACTTCATCGTCAATCTGGAAGACACCGAAGAGGAAGTCTGGTTCTCGCCTTCCAAGCTGGAACGGATTCTTTATAACTTGCTCTCAAACGCATTTAAATATACCCAGCCCGGCGGATACGTCAAGTTGAGTGCCAAACTAATAAAAGAAGAGAAAGGAACATTTGTGCAAATCTCCGTCAAAGACAATGGCAGGGGGATTCCTAAAGAAGCTCAAGAACAAATATTTGAAAGTTACTACCAAGTTGAGAAGCGCGACCATCGCGAAGGATTCGGACTGGGATTATCGCTTACGCGTTCGCTCATACACATGCACAAAGGGGAAATCCGGGTAGAAAGCGAAATCAACAAAGGTTCGGATTTTATCGTTACCCTGAATGTATCCGAGGATGCTTACAACCCCGATGAACGCTCGTCCGAGAACATCACGACCGAAGAAATACAGAAATATAACCAGCGAATCAAGGAAACCATCGAACTCATTCCCGAAAAGCTGACCAACAAAGAAAAAGATCCTGCCCGGGAATCTATTATGATTGTGGAGGACAACAAAGAAATGAATGATTACCTCGCCAGTATATTCAGCGAGAAATATGATATTATACGGGCGTATAATGGTGCAGAAGCCTGCAAGAAGATAGCCAAACAGCTGCCCAACCTCATTATATCGGATTTAATGATGCCGGTGATGGACGGCCTGGAATTCACGGAACGTGTCAAACAGGACGTAACGACCAGCATATCCCCGTTATCCTCCTGACTGCAAAGACTGATGAAAACGACCATACGGAAGGTTATCTGCGTGGAGCCGATGCATATATCACCAAACCCTTCAACGCCAAGAATCTGGAACTGCTGGTACAAAATATCCAAAAGAGCCGGAAACAGAGTATTGAACACTTCAAACAGGCAGAAGAACTGAACATCAAGCAAATAACCAACAACCCGCGGGATGAAATATTCATGAAAGAACTGATGGAACTGATTATGGCGAACCTCACCAAGGAAGACTTCGGAGTAACGGAAATCACAGCCCATCTCCGCATCAGCCGCAGCCTGTTGCACATGAAGCTGAAATCACTCACCGGATGCTCCATCACTCAATTCATACGGACGATCAAAATGAAAGAGGCTAAAACTCATTTACTGAATGGTATGAATGTCTCCGAAGCATCATTTGCCGTCGGTATATCAGATCCGAACTACTTTACAAAGTGTTTCAAGAAAGAATTTAATATCACTCCGACAGAGTTTCTCAAACAGTTGAAATAGAAAGCAAAAGTAACTGCTTCAGAAATTCAACCTACCCTTAGACAACGTGTCAACTATTAATAGAAAAGTTCTTTTGCTCCCTTTGCAAAGATCTCTTCCCTTCATAGTAAAGTTGTCTTTGCCCTATTTCAAACTATAAACGCAAGTTCCGTTTATATAATTGCAAGCTTTGTTTTTATAAACGCAACTTGCGTTTATAAAAACAAAGCTTGCAATTATAGTTTGGAATGAAGAAAAAGGAAGTTATCCAACCGGCAAAAAGAAGTTTGGTCTATATCAAAAGGAAGTTAGCTATTAATAGCCAACAGGGCAAGTAGGTATATATTGTAAATCAACTACGCCCAACAGAAAAAGATATCGCCGGTAATTAATCTGCAACATTCACTGATGTAGCTAATTACCGGCGAGCAATAGAAATCTATAATCGACTAATACCTATTCTACCATTCCTGGAAGCGTAAATCAGCTCCGGATTCTGACGACGAATCAGTTCCTCGTCAACCTGATAAGTGACGCCACCTTTCGTGTACTTATAAGAAAGCGTAAACTTTGGCTGCTTTCCTACAAATTCCAACGATTCGGCTGCAGGATCTAATGAGGCGGACGCATCTATGATAGCAACACTTCCTCCGGCTTCGATAGTAACGCTTCCGTCCGGATTGACTGTCAGATTTACCGACTCATTATTTTCCAATGTGTTTCCGAAACCCGGTCTGCGTAATTTGTTTCTACCTAACGAAACAAAGTCGCGGGTCATATTCTGACTCAAATCCTTGTTATTGTATTCAGTCACCTGCTGGGTGGATAAGTTAGTAACTTTCCCTTTCACAAAGTATGTCCCATGATACTGGCTGACGAACTTGACAACTACAATGCTGTAATCCTTCAACTGACCGTTCACGTCGGTACTTACTTCATCCTGATTATGATCGACCAGCCGGAAAGGGATGGCATAATGCTTATCCAAAGCGGCATCGTCATTATAGAAAGCATCGGAGAAAGTCACTTTCACATCTGCTATTGCCAGATTCGGATTGCTAATTGTCATCTTGTTCGGATTAGCCAACTGATAATAGTTTTCCGGCATCAGTGTCAAGCCCGTACCCTCCAGTAAAGACGGATCAATCTCGAACGTAGCCCAATCATCGGTATGCACCTCTCTTTTACCGCCAATAGCCACTCCTACCTTTATCGACATATCTGTATCGGCTACCAGTGTCCGCAAAGGTTTTTGCGAAGCAAAGTACACAGAACTCTCATCGTAGTCCTTTTCATAATCGTCATAACAAGCAGTCATCAGAACGCTTATCAGCCCTATCCATAATATATTTAGTCTTTTCATTGTAAATAAGTATTTATATCAACAGCACGTTATTCCCAACCCTGATTATTCATTAGATTCTTATTCTTTTCCAGCTCTGCATACGGTAATGGCATGAAATAGTTTTTCACTTCATATTTCCGTTGTTCCACTTTCTGTACTTTGAAGCTGAATGTGCCATCTTCATTGCGGGTAACGGCAACACCCTCCACCTCTTCGTTCAACGGTAATACCCAACGACGCATATCAAAATAACGATGATTCTCGAAAGTAAATTCCAAGCGACGTTCGTTCTGAATCAACTTTCTGAACGAGTCCTTACTTTGAGCCATTTCATCCAGATAAAGATCAAAATTGATACCCCCGGCTTGCGAACGGATTGTTTTCAATATTTCGTATGCAGAATACAGGCATCCTTCGGCTTTCACCGTCGGGTTGCCCCAAGCCTCATTGGCAGCTTCGGCAAAGTTAAGAAGAACTTCCGATTTCCGTAACAAAGGATTGTAATGAACCGAGTTTAACGTCTGAATCGGATTCAGCATAGCCGATTTCTTGGAAACGAATTTAGCCAGATAATAACCCGTACGTGTAGCATTCTCACTAAACGAAGGAGAATCTTTTCCACCCTCGGACATATCCAACGGCTGACCGGAATCGCCAAATGTAGCACTATGATAGTAGACATTCAGCGCAAAGCGATTATCCAGTACGGCATAAAGCTGCGTCAGATCGAAATCAGGATCAGACAGATCGACACCGGAACGAACATCGGTTGCCGGATAACCATTCTTCGCATAAAAAGCCTTTACCAGATTATGAGAAGGAGTGGCACGGGCACTTCCGTAGTAGAACGGCGGGAAATGAAGGCCTTCCAACAGGTTATTATTAAAATATCTGCGGAAAGCATAATCGGAACTTTCCGTCTGAACATCGGCAATGGAGGAAGCCGTAACAGGAACATAAGTTCCGAAACCTTCCATGCCAGAATCTTATTGATCTCTTTGGCTACCGCTTCCCATTTTGCTTGGTAAACCGTAGGGTTCAGTATTTCGAATTGTCCCATGCCGGTGATCTTCGTCACGTCATCATCCTGCATGGCAGGGCTTGCGCTATATAAAAGCGCACGACTTTTCAGAACAGCTGCCGCCGCTTTCGTGGCACGACCGATTTGTGTATTACCGAACTCCAAGTCATCTCCCTGATACACGTTCGGCAATAACTCGATGGCATTATTCAAATCGTTGACGATAAAATCGACTGTTGCCTGATAAGTAGGACGAAGAAATTCACCGTTCTGCGCGGCCTCATCCTGCGAAATAAAATGATCTGCCAACGGAATACCCAACGCTTTTCCATTCTTCGCCTTTCCGCCGTACATCTTCAATAGCTCAAAATGCCACCATGCACGCAGGAAATACGATTCACCTTCCAGACGCAGCTTGATTTGCTTGTCCACTTCCGGGTCGGTGCGGTTGTACTGCACTTGGTCGGTTAAGCCGTTTTCGAGGAAAGAGTTTACATAGTTCAGCATGTTGTACGCATTACTCCAGTTTCCGATTGGGTTGTTAAACGCTGTCATCCCACCCATATTTAATTTATAGACAGAAGAGCTGCGCAGATTAGTCACTGCATTATCGGTAGCACAATCCAGAAAGTTATCTTCAAAACAATCCGGACGGTTGGCTATGCCATTATAAGCTTTATATAGTACGCCTTGAGCAAGTTCCGGCACTCTCCAGGTATCAGAGTCTCCGATCTGCCATGTCACCTTTGTATCCAATGTGTCGTCACAAGCACAAAAGAGAAACAGACCTGCTAAAACGCAACTTCCTAATATATGTTTCATATTGCCATCTATTAATTGTTCAAAATTAAAATACAAAAGAGACTCCGCCTGTAAAAGTACGCGTCACCGGGTAGTTTGTCACACCGGCATTCAGCAATTCAGGATCCAAATCTTTCACGGAAGAAAGCACAAACAAATTTGCACCACGAGCGAAAACCTTCATCTTCTTCACGACCGAACTTGGGGAGAACTGATTGAACGTGTAGCTCAATTCAACATTCTTCATACGGAAGAAGCTTGTATTCTTCAACCAGAAAGAAGAATTGCGGAAATTGTTCTCACCGGCAGTGGTTGTCAGGCGCGGATAACTTCCGGTCGGATTGTTTGCCGGATGATAACGATCTAATGCCAGTTTAGAGTATTTACCTTCTCCATTGTTCCAATAATAAGCATTTGTTGCCCAAGTGTGAACGCCCAGTTCGGAATATCCCTGAAGATACAATCCCCAGCCTTTGTAACTTACATTGAAATCGATGCCCAATGTAGTACGTGGGAATGAGTTTCCGAGTTCCTTTACGTCACGACCGTCAATGATCTTATCGCCGTTCAGGTCTTTGTAGGCGATGTCGCCTTCCTGATAATCGGCAAACGTCTGGGGGGCATGTCCGTTGATGGCTACATCTTTGCCAAATAATCCTTCGGCAACCAGTCCCATCATAGCATCGGTAGAACGCCCCACTGTATAACGGTATTCTTCACCATGTTTCACTTGGTTCCATTTCAATACTTTATTCTTAGACCATACGAAATTAGCTCCTACCGAATAAGACCAGTCGTTGATACGGTCGCTCCAAGTGAACATTCCTTCTATACCATGATTCAAGACGGAGCCCATGTTATCCTGGTAGGTAAAGTTGCCAGTATAATCCCCGTAAGAGGCATCAACAGAACCAATGATATCCGTATGTTTCTCACGGAAATAGTTTATTTCGGTATATAAGCGGTTGTTCAGGAACAGGCCTTCCACACCGATGTTCCATTCTGCTGCCTTTTCCCATTTCAGGTTCGGATTGCCTGCACGGACAAAAGTGGAATAGTAAGCCGTAGCACCGTTGTTCGTTGTTCCGAACCGGAAGCTGCCGTCTTGCGACCAGGCACGTTCATACAATAAATGTTCCGTGCTTCTGTCATAGCCCAATATACCGGCACTGGTTTTCAGTTTCAGGAAGTTCACGTATTCATTGTCTTTCAGGAAATCTTCATTGCTTAGAATCCAGGCAAGGCCGCCTGCTGCCGAGAAGAAGTATTTATCTCCCGATTTGAAACGGTTGCTTCCCATCAATGCCATGTCGGCTTCCACAGCATAGCGGCGGTCATACATATAGTTCAAGCGCAATGCGTAGTTTGCATTGATGATGTCCTGGGTCACTCCCTGATTCGTTGTTTTTGAGTACATGTAAGTCAGCCGTGCCGATACATCATGTTTTTGGTTGAATGTATTCTCATAACCGGCAAAAGCATTCCAACCCAATGTCTGTTGCAAGGTAGTCGACTTCCGGCTTTGTGAAGTGGCTACATCTGTTTTCTTCATCTGGGTGTACATAATTTGTTCCTCACCGGCAAAGTCACGATATGTCTTGATGGCATACGTCGGATAGACTTTGCTCAAAGAGAGTTGCAGGTAATCATAGTTGTCGAAAGAAAGGAAAGCACCGGCTTTCAACCCTTTTGTCAGCATATCAAGATCGAATTTCAAACCGATATTGGTCTGGCTGCGTGTATAACGCTCATCCGTATATCCTCCGTACATTGTTTCCGCGTATGCATTCATCGGACGCAGCAGACTTGCGCCAAACAAAGGAATTCCGTCCGAGCTGGCTAGTCCGGTTTCTTCCGGTGACATAGTCAGCGGGTATTCATTCGGACGATGCGTAGACAGGGCCGTAAATACCTGACCACAGTCCAATTGCCCCCATTTACGCATTTCCATACGTCCGGCAACGTCTGCGGATATAGTCAGGAAATCCGTTACATTGAAGTCGAGGTTTCCGCGAAGAGTCAGACGGTGCAGTTGCGGAGTATAGGTAACGTCTTCAAATCCGCTACCTCCTACATATCCGGCAATCAGGGCATAACGCACTCTGTCGGTACCTCCCGTCATATCGAACGATACTTTCCGATAGTTGGCATTTTTGTTCAATAACTGATCGTACAAATCGACGTTCGGATACAATAGGTCATTGGCTCCTTTGGAGTTTTTATATCCTTCCAGTTGTTTCTGATTATAGTAAGGAGTCAATCCGTCATTTGCACGCGCTTCATTGTACAGATTAGCATACTGATAAGAATTCAGAAAATCAGGAGTACGCGTCATCTGTACCACACCTGCTTCGGCGGTTGCGTTATAAATGCGGCGGTTGGCCTTTCCTCTGCGGGTAGTCACCCAAAGTACGCCATTCGCAGCACGCGCCCCATAAAGAATCTTGGCAGTGGCATCTTTCAGCAACTCGATACGTTCGATTTCTTCAGGAATCAAATCCGCTGCCGGACGTTCCACACCATCGATGATAACAATAGCTGTATTCTCCGACATGCCATGCTGGCCACGGATAAATAAATCAGGAGTATTATTACCCAATCCGCTGACTGTGGAGCGAACTTGCAGACCTAACATTTTACCTTGCAGCATATTAGTCAGCGTCAAATCAGGGAAGGTTCCAAACTGTCCGTTCTCCAGTACGCTCGTTGCACCTACTTCATTCCCTTTATATGTCTTGCCACCATCGGCTCTATTCACCAGCGATTCTTCGGTCAGGAACAGAGGCTCTTTCTTCAGGACAATCTTTTCAGGAACGATATTGCTGCCTGTCAGCTTATACACTTTATCTTCATATCCCAAAGCCTCCACCATGACGGTTGCGTCATTCTCGACCTTCGTCTGAAAACGTCCCTTTGCATCTGTATATAGAACGACTGCGCCTTCTCCACAAATGATAGAAACATTCTTCAACGGGCTACCTTTCTCGTCGGTAACAATAGAAACTACTTCCACCAAAGGCTTCTTCGCCGACTTTCTCTTTGATTTATTTTGTGCGAAAGTCAGGCTAGAGCCAACGATAAGGACAAATATGAGCCCTATCAGTCTTATATATCTAATCTTGTTTCTCATATACTTTTCTTTATTTTAGGTATCACCATCCGGGGTTCTGTTGAAGATTATCCAAAGCCGCCACTTCATCCATCGGTAGCGGATACCAATAATTACGCTTGTTAAACGTCCGCACGGCTGTCCTCACCGGAACATACTCGTAAGTAAAGTCGGTCAACTTATAAGTGCAGGCTTTTTCCACTTTCAACTGGTCGGCCGTATAAGAATGATTGATCGGGGTTGCTTTGACACCCATGATCGGATATTCACCCTTAAACAGGTCTTCAGCAATCATCCAACGGCGGATATCATACCAGCGGTGTCCTTCGAACATCAATTCCACACCACGTTCCCGACGATAAGCTTCTCTAAAATCCACTCCATCCGGTAGTTCGCCGATTCCGGCTCTTACACGGATTTTATTCAAAGCCTGACGGGCCGACATCGTACAACCCGTAACGACTGCATCCGGATCACCTGTCGCTTCGTATGAAGCCTCTGCCATATCCAGATAAACTTGTGAAACACGAATGTACACAGCCACCAAACGATATAATTGGAAACCAGCTTCACCAAACAAAGGCACACTTGCTTCCGGCCAAATGAACTTCTTGCACATATATCCGGTCTGTTGAGAGCCTCTCGTAAACTGATTGGTAGAAATGAAGTTCTCGGAGTAACCACCCGAATAAGTAGTCAGATAATAGGGAACACCCTGTAAATTCTTCCCCCATTGCTCACCGGGCACGAGGATATTATTCGTGAAGCGAGGGTCTCTATCCGAATAAGGATTGGTAGTCTTTACCGCATCATAACCGGAACGCGGATCAGTAATCGGATAGTATTTACCGTCGGCTCCCTTACGTTCGTACATATCTACCGCATTTTGTGTCGGAGCATTATAAGGAGTACCTTCGGCACCGGTTTTATTATCGTATGGTTGTGTCAGCCATTGCGCTCTGACGAAAGCAGACCAGTTGCCATGATGCCAACGCAGGAACCATAAATATTCCGGCTGTGCGAATTGATTGGAATTAGGCATTAGCTGAATACTACGATATTCGTCATGATTCATCAGGCGATAATATTCGTGACTTTCAATAGCATTGATCGCCTTTTGCGCACTACGGGCAGCTTCAGCAGCCATCTCTTTTCCATATCCTTTGTTTTCAATAGAATTCAAGTCGTTCTGCATCAAAGGGCTGGCAGCATAAAGCTGTGTCATCGCTTTTAATGCCATGGCGCTTACTCTGTCAGGCCGTCCATGTTCCTCGTCAGGCCAGCTTATAGGTAAATATTCAATGGCTTTATCCAAGTCAGTCTGCATCCAAGCATTGGATTCCTGATAAGTTTTACGGGGAAAGTCAAAGTCGTCCGATGCTCCCCAAAGCTGGTCAAAGATGGGCATTCCGCCATATCGTTTGATAATCTCAAAATAGAAGTAGGCACGCAGGAAATGGGCCTGTCCCAACAGTTTTCTCCTTTGGTCGTCTGTGATGGATTTCACTTGATCTACTCCACTAATTACACGGTTCACGATACGAAGTCCGGTATAAGCACGAGAAATAGCACTTTTGAAATTCTTCCCATCACTTTTACTTCCTATTTCGAAACGTGTACCGGCATTCTCCAGCCAGTTACCTGCATTGACAAACTTCGACGGATCATTATCGCGAACGGATGCATATTCATCCGATAAATTACCTACCGTTACGTATGTATTCGAATAAGAGTTGATACCATGTGTAAAGATTAATATATCATCATTTTGAAAGATGCGGTCCATGAACCCTAACAAACTGCTATAATCTTTATAAACATCATCTTCGGAAAGTCCGTCATCGGGAGAGCGGTCCAGATAGTCCTCACAACTTCCTACAAACAACCCCAATAGAATGATCCATATCCAATTCAACTTATGTCTTCTCATATCAGCAAATTTAAAGTGTCTCATAATCCTAATCTAAAACCAATGTTATAACGTCTCACCACCGGATAAACATTCTGTCCCGAATGTTCGGGGTCACGGCGGGAATCACCTTTCGAGAACGTCAACAAATTGGTACCGTTGACATATACTTGCAGTTTTGTCAGACGTAAAGGCTGCAACCAACGCTTCGGAATCTGATAATTCACTTCCAGGTTCTTCAAGCGAAGATAAGCATGGTTGGTATATGTGTATGTACTAGCCACCGAATTATAACTTCTCTGAACATGAATACTGGGGCGAATCGGACCGCCTTGAATCGGAGCATCGGCTGTCCATGTATTCAACGTATTTGGTTGAGCCTTGATATTACCTTCCGGGAAATCCCATAAATAGGAAGGAATCGCTTCTTTATAAATGTCCATAGCACTGTACCACAACATATTGAATCCGATTCCTTTGTAAGAACCTCCCAATGTAAATCCGAGGGTAGTAGTCGGATAGTTCAGGTTTTTCATCGGAACCATATCCTTGGCATCAATCATGCCGTCACCATTATAATCGATGTAATACAAGTCTCCCGGAATCAATGTATTATGTGTACCATTGGCAATAGTGGACTGCGCCGAGTTATAAATATCATCCAATGACTGGAAGTTTCCTGTTGCCAGGTATTTATTCACATATCCGATTGACTTTCCGGCTTTTTTCAAATATTCGCTCTGATTCTTCGGGTCATCAATAAAGACAACACGGTTCTCACTGGTTGCAAAATTAAACTTCGCGTAATAATTAAACTTTCCAATACGGTCGTTCCAAGCAATATCCAGTTCAAGACCGTGATTTTTAGTCTTACCCAGATTCACCTGCGGAAAAGCAATACCACTATCGGCCCATGACGGAATCGTATTACGTGTCATCAAAATGTTATTACGCTTTTCATCGAACAAGTCCACAGTAAAGTTTAGTTTACCCCACAAACCTATTTCGATACCGATATTCTGCTTAATAGATTCTTCCCAGGTAGCATCGGGGTCGGCCAATTTTCCTTCTTTGTATAAAGGTCCCCAGTTACTGGTCTGATATTTACCAAACTGCGCATTGGCAGATAGTTGCTCAAACTTCTGAATATAGTTGAAACGGGTAGCACCTTTATCATTACCAACTACTCCATACGAATAGCGCACTTTCAGGTTGGTCAGTACACCTTTGGTCAATTTCTTTACCCATGGTTCTTCACTGATACGCCAACCAATAGAGGCAGAGGGGAAGAATCCGAAACGGCGTCCCGGAGCAAATTTTTCCGAACCAGTGTAGGCACCGTTAAATTCAGCAAGATAACGCTCTTTGAAGTTGTAAGTGACACGGCCTACCCAGTCTTCTTCGTAAGCCGGGAAGTTCATCACACCCGAATTAGCAGTATTGGTTGATTCGTTCATCTTACGGTTAAACACAAATAAGGCGCTTACATCGTGATCGCCAAACTGGCGACTATAATTCAATGCTAATTCGTAATAAAGTTTACGTCCGTAAGCCTTGAAACCGTCATAAACACCACCAACAGGCAAATCTCCGGGAGCATTTTCATCCGGATAGCGTTTCTCGGTATAATTATAAGTAATTGTTCCGTCAGCATTATAAATAGGATTCGTGTAATCATACACACGATTAATACGAATATGCGTACGCTGGGCAACCAAATCGTCTTTACCCAAAACCTTACCCGGCATCAACTGGGTGGTCCATGATGAAGAAGTAGTATAAGACAACGATGCTTTCAATGATAGCCCCTTTGTAATAAAGTCTAGTTTCTGATTCAAGATTACATCGTAGAAACCTTGATGCTGTTTGATATTACGACTACCTCCTTCGTTCATCAGACAGGCTATATTCTGATCGGAACTTAACCCGTCCCCCCATATTCCATTGCTATATTTAATCGGAAATTCATTACTTGGAGCCGTGAAAAACGTTTTAAAAAGCGCTCATCCGGAGAATCAACATTCTCATAATAAGACGGTTGGTTCTGATACCCCATCTTACCGGCCACATTGAACGACAGTTTGGTGGTACTTGTTATATTGAAGTCGAAATTACTACGCCAGTTATAACGACGGTAGGAGAAAGAAGGATCGAAATCCTCTTGTTTGGTGGTATTAAAAATATCTCCGTCATGCAAATAACCCAAAGAAACGAAATAACTCATTTTCTTCGTACCACCGCGTACATTAAGATTATAAGCCTGTTCATAACCTACATTCTTTACCAGTTCTTTCCACCAGTCCACTTCAGGAAAGACATCATTATACGGGCCGTAATTTCCGGTAGCATACGCATTCTCCCATGCGGCAATGGTAGATTCGGGAACCATTGCTCCCCAATTACCATCATTGGCCTGTGCTCTGTTATACTGTTTCATAGAGGTCACATAGTCAGACCATTCAGGAGCAGCAGAAGGTTGTTTAAAACCGAAGTTAGCTGTGAATGAGATTTCCGGTTTCTGTTCGAGTCCGCGTTTGGTTGTCAACAAGATAACGCCGTTCGCACCTTTCACACCGTAAACCGCAGTTGCCGAAGCGTCTTTCAGTACAGAAATAGATTCGATTTCGTTCACATCGACATCGTTGAAGTCACGTTCGATACCATCCACTAATACCAGTGGCTCCGCTTCTCCCCAGGTAGACTTACCACGAATCAATAAAGAAGCCTTATCGGCTCCCGGCTTTGAAGTGGAATTGATGGCAACCACACCCGGCATCTGACCTTGCAAGGCTTCGGAAACGGAGTTCACGCTACCTATCTTTAATAAATCATCTCCTTTTGCAGTAGCAATGGAACCGACACTGGATACCTTTTTCTGTACACCGTATCCAACCACTACCACTTCTTCCAGTGTCTCCGTATCTTCTCCTAAAGAGATTACTCCTAAAGTCGTTTTATTCTTTAAATCCAGTTCCAGAGTTTTATAACCCACATAAGAAATGACAAGTATGTCTCCTTTCGATGCCTTCACAGTAAAATTACCGTCAAAATCAGTAATCGTACCGCTTCCCGTACCTTTCACGCGAACACTGACTCCAATCATCGGTTCACCGGATACTGCATCCTTCACTTGTCCCTTCCAATAGATTTGTTGTGCCTGCACGTCCAGCGCACAAAGCAAAAAGCAACAAAGACAGAAGAAAGAAAAATAAAGTCTGTTCCTTTTCATAAACATTATTTTTAACTGTTAACAAATTCTTTATCTCATAGCACAAATTAAGCGGGAAAATCTTCAAATGAAAGGGAAGAATCTCCTTAAAACCCGTACAAATGTGCAAAATAGATTTCTCTACTACATTTCTGAACAAATCACTTCCACATTGGCTTTATGACATGCTCTTTGTCTACGGTGATGTTGTATACGCCGTCATTTCCTTTCTTCAGGATGAGCGGAACAATACGTGTTTTACGAGGGGACACGGTGGAATCTGAACGATGAACGTGGTAAACATAGTAATATTTTCCATCCAGACCTTTAAATACATCTCCATGTCCTGATCCGTTTTCTCCTACGAGACTGCGATGAATGATCGGACTGTTCGGATGCTTTTTCCACGGACCGAAAGGGGAAGAAGCAGTGGCATAACCTACCGAATAGTCGATATTCATAAAATGATTGGCAGAATAGAAGAGGTAATATACCCCGTCCCACTTCATAACAGTCGGTCCTTCCATCACCGGTGCAGACTTATAGTTCGGAGTCTTTTCCCAAGGCTCCGTACAGTCCATACATTGTTTCAATGTTTCCGGTTTGATACTTCCTTTCTTTATGTCAAACTCGGCTACCCAAAGGTAATTACCTTTATTAAAGCGGACATGATATAGGTAGTACTTCCCATCATCATCCTTAAATAGGAAAGAGTCTATATTCTTAGCGGAAGCGTCTATCGGCTTGACTTCCTTCTGCCGGAAAGGTCCGAATACCGATTTTGAGGAAGCAATTACTGTTTGCTCATTAGCGGTATAAGTGAAATAATAAGTTCTTTTATCCTTAAAGTATTGAGGTGCCCAGAAGCCTTTTTCACCGAAAGCTTGGTCTCCCTTTCTCAATATAAGTTGCAAATCTTTTCCATTAGGCACAGTCCAATGCTTCAAGTCGGTCGATTCGAGGATAGCAAAACCCTGCGGTTCCCGATTGCGTGTACCTGTGAGATAATACTTTCCGTTCTCCACAAAGATAGTGGGATCGGCAAAGAATATTTCTTTCCATGAATCCGCCCATGATTGGGTGATAGATACACATATCACCGCTAATATGAAAATTACTTTTTGGATAGTCTTACATTCTTTCATAAACATATTTCTTACGATTTATTTTATAAAACCATTTATTGAGCCAATTCCCAAACCAAACGAGGCTTCTCTCCTGAAAGATCCCAAATAGACTCATCCCATTGAAGAGCCTTTACTGCTGCCATAAGAGTAGGTATGGTAGAAAGTCCGTTATAACGGTCAGCACCATTAACAGTTGCCGAATAATTTGGAACTACCTCATCTACTATTGCAGGTGTATTAGCTGAAAAACGGCACTCCATATTCGGATTGGCATAACAATTATTTGCCTCATTTTTATCGAAACGTCCGCATACTCTTCCTGATTTAGGTGCACCATTCGAATATAAGGAAGAATTCCAAGCCACACAACGTGTCACTGTTACTCCTGTTCCTTTATTGGCAAGTCCCAAAATGCCTCCTACTTGATTTTGAGCAGCAATTTCACATTCAGAGTAACAATGTGAGATGAGCGCTGTTGGGCTCGGCTCTACAAGTCCTGCAATACCAGCTCCGGGATTCGGAGGTGTAACATTAGGATAGGACTTAGCCACTCCTGATGAATAACAATGAGTAACAGTACCCTGAAACATCCTGCTTACAATACCACCAACACATGACTTTGTGACAATATCTCCTACAAAATAACATTGAGTAATAGTAGCGCCTCCTTTTGCTTCTCCACAAATACCACCAGCAGACCATGTAGCATTAATACTCATTTCTGAAGAACATTGATAGATTTTACTTTCCGCTCCTTGAATTCTTCCGCATATACCACCAGCTTGTCCATTCTCCCAAGCAGTCGGTCCTGTTCCTGAAGTCAGATTTATCGTACCAGATACCCGTACATTTTCAACAACTCCTGCCGCTGAAGCATTTCCAACATGTCCGGCAAGAACTCCTGTCAACTTTTGATTGGCTGTAATCTGCGCATTTTCAAAGTTTATATTGGAACACTTACCAACCAACAATCCAAAGAATCCCTGATTAACAGAAGAGGAAGTATTTACTTTCAGATTACGAATCGTATGTCCGCCTCCATCCAATACAAGTTGTTTGGAAACCGAGGTCTCTATCGGTTGCCAGTCTACACCTTGCAAATCAATATCATTCTCTATCTTGCATAGATCGTCTTACCATCTTTGAGTTTCTCTCCGAGAGTTATCAAGTCGCTCGTTGTCGCCACGGTATAAGGGTTGTCGATTTCTCCCTGTTTCTGTTGCAGGAAGAAAGTCATTGTACTTTTCTCTTGATTGACTGCAAGATCGTCGGAAACCAGTTTCAAACCGAGAACGTATTTCTTTGATCCGTCAAGCGTACCTAAATCATGGAAGCGCAAATTTACCATACGCAGGACATCGTCCCCCTTAAAATTAAAATTATTTCCATCCAGATCATAATATTCCACAGGTAAGAGGTGATATTCTTCACCAAACTCTTTGGCATCGACAACAGCCAATTTCGCCTTTGCTTCTTTTTCGCAATGGCTTTTCTCCACCATAATGTTATATTGGTATTCCGGCTCATCCAGATATAAATCATATTTGCCTGTCTGATAAAGCGACAAGGTAATATTGGAATAGGTAACTTCAGCCTTTTCCGGCTGTGTCAGATCCATGACTTCACCACATGATATCAACGAAAACACCATTAATGACGCTACAATAGGAATGTATCTTTTCATAATATCTTTCTTTTAATTATTAAAAACAGGGATTACTATACCGACGTTATCTCCTGACAACCAAACTTTATCTCCGTCTATACGAACTACCTCCATCTCCATCCCTTCTTTGAGGAAAGAAACTCCTTGGAATGAGAATTCAGTCTTTATCTTTTGACCAACAGCCGTGGGCTTCCCGTCAAACTTCACATGAATGTATTTGCTTTGATCCGAATTTTGTAGGCGATAAGTCAACCGTTTAGGATTAATTGCAGCCTGAAGTTGTTCCTGCTCTGTAAAAGTACAAATTCCATCCAAACTATAAAACCCAACTTCGGTATATCCTGTTATATTCTTCTTATCAACCCCGTTTTCGGCATATTCCGTCTCCGCACAAGAGGTGAAAGCCAACAAACATACCAACACTACATATATTACTTTCATAAGCGAATAAATTTAAGATAATTACTTTCTAATAGTTGTCGACAATATTTCTACCGATCCATCCTTATAAGTCACTTCGGCGGTAAGTATTTGTCCGTTCAGGTTCTTATTCACTATATTGATTTCCTGTCCATCCAGCTTTACTTTATAAGATGAGACATCAGCCGGCAAATTTAATAGTTGTACTAACATATATTCATCCACTTGTTGATATTTCAACAAAGGAAACTTTCCTGTTACAGACTTGGTCTTAACATCATCCTTCCACAACACGGCATCATCCGATTTCAGCAATGCTACATGGTAGGCAGTTCCGGGAACAAGATTTTCAACCAATGTATAGTCATTCTCCGAATCAAGCGACCGACGTACTACCTCTGTTCCATTTTCATCTGTTACTGACAATATACCTGTTTTATCGGCTCCATTCCCCCAACGAATGAACAATTCCCGTTGCCCTCCGACAAGGCTGGAAACTGCCAATCCATCCCGGCAGCGATGAAATCGGGATACAGCAATGGATTGGGATTGTAGAATCCGTCTGCATCCAGTCCTAAATAACGGGAAAAATAAATTCCTCCAAGTTCCCACATTTCAGTCTTCGCATCGTAAACAGCTCTCGCTCCACCGGGAACCACACTAAAACGTCCGGTAATGGCATACGTATCATATTTCTTGAACACCTCATAAAAAGTTTTATACCAATTCTTCGGATACCAGGAATAACTCTCAAAAAGGCTCTTGAACTCGGTTGCACTGACCGGTGTACCGGCATTAGCTTTTTCAGCTATCAGATTAAGGTATTCGTAAATTTTCATCCCGGCCGTATAACCATGCTTGGTTCCCCATTCTCCCAGTGCGTCGGCTACATGAGGATTTAAAGCACGTACCATAGAGAATTCCGTGCAAATCAGTTTCTTTGTTACACCATATTTATCGCGGATAATACGGAAATCATCTTCCGCCTGGTTGATTTTCAATGCGTGAACGTGTAAGTCGAGCCCTACAACATTAGGATTGTTATTAACCACAGAGACTACCGCAGGTACCGTTTCGCTCTTCGGCAATTCGGATACACGGTTCAATGCTCCGGCATAAATATCAAATGTCCATCCATTAGCCTGTTTCCAGGCAGTCAGCCGATTGGCAAACTCATTCAGAAATGCCCGATAATCCTCACCGTCCGCATGACAGAGATCGGTATCCAATGCATTCTCCCATTCCGGTTCGTTACCCATGACAAGTATTTCAATATTCTTCGCCATATCATAGGTTTTCAGTAATACTTCAGTTGCCTGAAATATGTACTCCATCTCCTTAGTTCCTACTTTGGGAACCGTGTCGGTATATAATTCAAAAGGTATTTTCAGGCTCAATATAAATTTCACACGGTCGCCCAACGCTTTCTTGGCCTGAATAAATTTCAATGTAGGAATATGTGTCCTGATGGCATTTTCTTTCACACCAACAATCTTCCCGTTTTCATTCTGAAGAAACAGATTGGGGATATTGACAAATCCTCTCACCCAAGTCACTTTCGACTGTTTCAACATCTCTATTTCCGTAATCGGGTAATCTATATTTTCATTATAGTTCGCCCCCAAATCCTGCGCCTTTGTTCCCATCGAACATAAGAACAGCAATACAAACATTAAAAAAGCTTTCATTTTCATATACATACTTCAAGGTTAATTGTCCGACATCGAACAGAACAAAAGTAGAGAAATAAACTCCGGTAGAATAGAACGATTGTTTTATCAACGGGATTTATGTTCAGAATAAACATTTGACCTTATTTTAATGGTTCTTCTTCTACTTCACTGCGATAATAACCGTCCACTTCAGCAAAGAAATTCTGCTTCAGGGAGTCCAGAAGTTCGGGCTGTTGTGCCGCCATATTCTGTTGTTGAGTCCGGTCGGCTTTTACATTGAATAATCCGTATTCACCCAGATTACCTAATTCATTTCCGGTCAGGTTTCGTTCGGAACCTTTATAAGGAGGCATCATAATCCAGTCGCCCGAACGATAAGCCATACGTCCTTGCGCTTCCAACACTACATCCTTGCGGGCAGTCTGCTCTTTTCCGAAGAAAGCATCCAGATAGTTCCGACTATCCAAACCTTCCGGCAAATCGGCATGTATCATCGAACCCAGAGAAGCGAGAATATCTACCTGACAAACCAGTGCATCGGATACGACCGGCTGAATCTTTCCTTTCCAATAAACAAACAGAGGAATATGCGTACCACCGTCGAACAAACTATATTTACCTCCGCGCAGACCTCCTGCAGGAAGGTGATCGCCTGCCAGTTCGGGAGCACCGTCTTTGTAACCGTCATTCAGAACCGGCCCGTTATCGCTGGAGAAGATAATCAGTGTCTTTTCCAACAATCCTTCTTTCTTCAAGTGGGCAAGCAGTTCGCCGACACACCAGTCTGCCTCAACGATGGCATCGCCACGAGGCCCCATCGTTGTTTTGCCCACAAATCGCTGGTGGGGAGCACGAGGTACGTGAGGTTCGTGCAAGCCATAATACAGGAAGAAAGGAGCATTTTTGTGTTCAGTCACAAAGTTCTTTACCTTATCTACAAAATAGTCGGCCATATCCTCGTCTTTCCAACGGGCTTTCTGACCGCCTTTCATATATCCGATACGGGGAATTCCGTTTACTATAGAGTTATTGTGTCCGTGTGCCCACTGCATTTTCAGCATCTCCGGATGAGAAATGGCAGTCGGTTCGCCTTCAAAATTATGCTCGTAACTCACTTCGATGGGATCGGCCGGATCGAGTCCTACTACATCGCCGTTTTCCACGTAAACGGTCGGGACACGGTCATTGGTTGCTGCAATCAGGCAAGAATAGTCGAAACCGATTTCTTTTGCACCCGGTTTCACGGTTTCATTCCAATTGACATTTCCGTCTCCCATTCCCAAATGCCACTTTCCGATAGCTCCCGTCGCATAACCGCATTGCTGCATCATCTTCGGCAAGGTGAACTGATTTTCATTGATAATGAGAGGAGCGTCTCCCGGCAGAATTTTTGCTTCTTTATTTTTCCACGGATACATACCGGTCATCAACGCATAACGACTGGGAGTGGACGTTGCCGAAGTAGCATATCCGTTCGTGAAGCAGACTCCTCCATGAGCCAAGCTATCGATATTCGGAGTATGAATCGTAGTCGAGCCATAAGCACTGACATCGCCAAAGCCCAAATCATCGGCAAGAATCACAATCACATTCGGCTTTTCTTCCACTTGCTGAGAGGTACAGCTGACTAAAGATAATGTTGGAACAAGATAGATTAAGTTTTTCATAATAGTATGCAGTTAATAACGATGCAAATTTAGCCACCACTTGTTTATTTATATAGAACAAATGTTTAATAATGGGGAGTCATGTACATCCTGCAACGATTCCTTGGAAGATTATTACAAATATTTGGGCAAATATAAAAAGCCGGTTTCTACAGAAACACCTACCTTTGGTTATCATTAAATATCCAATTAATAATTCCAAAAAGACACCATCTACAATGAAAAACCTATTAATTTTCACAGTTACTCTCCTGATCCCTTTATGCAGTTGCTCGCAAACAGAAAATACGGACACTGATGAACCGGTGATTCCTCCCCCAAGCAACAATTACGTTCTGCAGGGCAGTATGCAAGGCAGCGCCGAATTAGTAGAAGCCGGCTACACTCAAATACACCAATATATGCGAAAGATTGGTTGGGACTATTCCGAACATCCCAACAGCTCTTCCTTAGACCACAAGGACGGAGTGCACGGAGAAGTTATTTATGATTTGTTTATTCGACAATACATTTTCAAACTCTCCATTCATGCCAATGAAAAAGCACTGGATGGAGACCGTGGCAAATTAATAGACCGCCAACGCAATGAGATGAAAACACAGACCACGCCTTCCTGGTATAAGTTAAACGGCAACTGGGATGAATGGCAACAACTAAAATGGAAGTTCAAGATTCCTAAAGATTTCCGTCCGTCCGGCAGTTTTACTCATTTACATCAACTAAAGGCACAGGAAGGCAACAACGGTTCACCCGTAATTACTATCACTGCACGAAGCAACGGAAACGGGAGTAATCGCCGTATACAAATCATTCATAACGGAGATACCGAAGAAACAACGAAAGGTACTATAATAGACAATCTCCCATTGGAAGATTTCGAAGATGAATGGATTCAGGTAGAAACTGAAATGCACTATACCCACAATGGCTCGTTTAGTATCACTTTAAGCCGACTCAGTGACGGGAAAAGACTTGTTCAACGTTCCTTTGATGACATAGATTTATGGAGGAAGGGAGCAATAAGTATCCGCAATAAATTCGGCATATACCGTAGTTTCGGCAAAACCCTGACGGATGAAAATGACCGTCCAACCAACGGAATCAAAGATGAACATATTCTACTGGCGGATTTCAAGGTATACGAGAAAAACACGAATCCTGATCCGCAACCGCATGATTAAGAAAAAACTGCTAAAATGACTAGATGAAAATGGGGAAGCCCAAACTTCCCTCATCTTCTATTTTCTATTTACCAATTGCAGTCGCCCAGTTATCAGCAAAACGGAAATTACCGACTCTGCCCTTATATCCTCTGCGATATCTGAATGAAATCCCTTTCAACCCATTCTTCAAATCATTCTCTTCACCGTCGGCAACAAGCGTAGCTTTAGGTTCCTTCTTACTCAATTCCGGATTAACAAAAAGGGAAGCCTGATTCTTGTCGTAATCGACTTTCAATATCAAAAGGTGGGTTTTGTCATAATCATAAGTTTCTGTTCCCTCTGTACGCATATTGCGTACAGAGACTCCAAACTTAATCTTATCCTTACCTTCGCGTGCAACAAACACCTTCCCTCTATTGGCTCCTCCCGTATAATTAATATCCAAAGCCACAAAATCGGCAAAGTTGCTACCTCCCAACTTGGAGAAGTTGGCTAGAAAAGCCAGATAATAGGTTCCCTTTCTATATTCCTTATTTACATCCGTAAGAGAATAAACACTAAAACGACTACCTTTGATATCAGCCGGAAAGTTGCCTATATCTATGGATAATCCTCCTTCCGGATACCCTTTATAAGAAAGCGCCTTGCCTACTAACGGACTTCCTACTCCTTCCAGCGGATTAGTGGAAAACGCCCCATTCCAGGAATCGGTACGAATCGGCTCTTTCTTATCACCATAAACAGCTTTTTCCAGTTGGTCACCTGGTTTATAATCTTTCAGGAGATCCTTTTTCAGAACTTGCGCATTTGCCAACAGAGCAAAAGACATGATTGCCACTGATAATACTACTTTTTTCATCACATTATTATTTTAATAATTATATTCATAAAAACTTGAAACGATCATTTCTGATAATACAAATCAAAAGTTATAGTTGCATTCTCATTATTCCAGGCAGAGTCCTGAGTAAAATCCACACCGATTGAAAGAATGCGCATGATACCAATCTTATCCCCCTTATGCGGTGTTTTGAAGGCGATCACGCTTCCAACTTCGAAAATAGACTCGTCTTTTGTTGTCTCATCCTTTTTAAACGTGCGTATATCCCGTCTTTTTATATCCATTCCGGCAAATGCATCCGTAGATAATTCTACCATCTTGCCATCCTTCACTTTATCAATAATAGCTTTCTGTGCTTCATCCGTTTCCGACAATATCAGGAATGTGGTCTTATTGGAGTAATAGTTTGGGAAGAGTCTCTCAACATCTTCAGCTTCAGAAGAAGAAGTCAGTCCTTCCAGTCTTTTTCCCTCACACCAGCAGTTTCTCAAATTCTTTCCAAGCCGTTCGGGACTTTGCAGATTAAAATCCATAGGGCTATTGCAGATGGTAGCAAAGTCTACTTCTCTTTCTCGCTCGGTAGTCAGAATACAAGCAGCTACCACTTCGCCCTTGTCGGCAATCATCATACTTCCGAAAGTAGAATTACGATGTGCTCCCAGTTTAAGATTAGGATAAGACAGCCATGCCATTACCGTTACCTGGCAAGCAGGAGACAATTCTATCTCTTTTTCACCATTCGCATAAACCAGTTTCACAGCTACCGTAGCAGTAGTCTCAAAAACCGGAACTTTGAATATCAGTGTTTCTTTTTCCAGACTTATGACTTCCGCTTCCGTCTCGCCAAACAAAACTTTTTCGATAGATGTCAGTTGCGTACCGGTAATGGTAATCAGCTCTCCCTCCGTTACCGTGGCAGGAAAATCCTCTGAGGTGACCGTCGGATCTTCCGGTACTCCGGGCTCTTCAGGCTCTGCCGGTTCCACCCGGGTATATCTGTAAGTCGTTTGTCTCGAAGCGTTGTAGCCGTAGGTTATCACCAATTCGTCATTATCAAATTCAAACCGGTTGATGAATCCGCGTTCATAGACGAGCAACGAATCTCCCGCCACCCGGTATTTTCCTTGCGGGTAATCGGTCACAAGATTATCATCCACATCGAATGTCTGTATAGTTGATGTATAGTCGCTGCCAAAAATGGCAAGCACTTTCGGATAAGCCCCTACACGTTGCCACGTCCCTTCTACGGAGTTCACTCCCAAGTTACCGCTATCCCATTCGGAATCATCGTTATCACATGCGGCAAATGCCCAAAGTATCAGCGGTAATATAATAAATATACTCTTTTTCATATCTTCCTTTCATTTAGTCATTAATCTTTCTGGAAATAGAAGTTCAAGGTCATCGAACCTTTAGTGTCGGAAACACTTTCCATCTGGACTGCTACAAGTTCCACAAAACCTATTGCCACCAGGTTCTTGCCATCCACATCACTATACACCAAAAGCAAATTGATGCCTCCAATATCAAATCCTTCCAGATTGGTCTTGTTATAGTTGTCATCCAAAAGCTTATAACGGGCTACCTGTTTGGTGCTGCCTGTCAGATTCAATCCGTCAGCTTTCGCCTGCTCGATGCTGATTTTCTCCAAAGTTCCATTTTTAATCTTATCCATATATGCTTTCTCTGCCGGAGTCGTTTCGAGCAGCTTGCGGAATCTCAGATTGAGTCCGTCGGCTTCGAGCGCCTTGCCGTTACATTTGAATTTATGAATATTCAGCTTTTTGGAGAACCCTGCCAACTGCATACCGTCGCTGTTTTGTGTAGCGCACAAATGGATAATCTCTTTATTATCCGCAAACTCACAAGGATTATAATATTTACCGGTTGTTCCGCTAAATAGATTCGCATTCTCACTGCCATGCCCGTAAAGGGTTATGTTTTTCCAGATATATACTTCGGGGACAATGACCTGGCAGTCTTCGGCCGTTTCCAGTTTCGTCTCGTCATAATAATAAAGAGTAATCTTCTTTGTGCCTGTGACCTCGTATTCCGCACTCAGCTGACAGGTCAGTACATCGGTTGCCCGTTTGGTGATTTCCGCTTTATATTCACCCACGAACACACTGTCTACTTGTGTAAGATTCACGCCTTTGATTTCAATCGAAGAGCCGGCGGAAGTCATTCTCGGATAG
Organism: Bacteroides sp. AM54-2NS; assembly: GCF_003602935.1. NCBI lineage: Bacteria > Pseudomonadati > Bacteroidota > Bacteroidia > Bacteroidales > Bacteroidaceae > Bacteroides > Bacteroides sp. AM54-2NS. Next base: position 34,126 of record NZ_QTMZ01000032.1, on the reverse strand, counting down.
TCGCTGACCGACGGATAAGCCAGCTCCAGTGAGAAAGGCGTGCCGGAAGTACTCACCTGGCGAATCTCCGTCCCATACTGATAATTCAAAACAATATCCACCGCCTCATCTTTAAAGTAAGGTACTTCCACTTCTATTTCTTCCCGCGTCTGGGTGACAACCGTCGCCTCTTTGGTTCCGAAAAGTACGCCCGTCACAATGTCCAGGTTCTCTCCCGTCAGGCCAACAACGGTATACGGCCGGGACTTATTCACATAACCGGTCAGCTCGGGAATCACATATTCCATCGTAAAGCTTTCTGAGGTCTTTATACTCCCATAAGGAGTAAACACCTCAATAATGCCCGATACAACCTCATTCGTCACTCCGGCAATAACCAGTGAGCGGTTAATCCGATACTTCACGTCCGTCTTCACTCCACCTATCTTGATGGAGTCTACCTCTTGCAGGTTAGCGCCCGTGATACTGATCTCTGTTCCTGCCACTCCGTTCTTCGGACTAAAGTCGGTCACTTCGGGCGGATTCTGGTTCGCCTCAAACATGCTCAATTTCTCATTACAGGCAGTAATGCCCAGCAGTAGGGCAACGGCAGCCATTAATGTATATATATATCGATTCATATTCATTATTTCAAGTTTTTAAATTTACGGCAAAATGGTCTGTCACACACCTGAATATCCCGAATTCTGCGTAGCGTTCGGAGCAGTAATAATCACGTTGTAGGGAATAGGCAACAGTAATTGCCAGTTTTCCAAAAGCGGGTCTTTCACATATACGGGCGTTTTCTCGTTCGCATAGTAATCGGTCAGAGCACCTGTACTCTTATTGCGCATCTGTTCGGTCGTATAGTGTTTCCTCATTACATTTATCAATTGTTCCGTCCGGAGCAAATCGAACAAGCGGTGGTTCTCCAAAGCAAACTCCAGCCGTCTTTCTTTAGCCATCGCTGTCCGGTATTCCGACTTGGTTGTAATGGGCTGCACCTCTTCGACCTTCTTCAGTCCCGCCCGCAGACGGGTTGCGTTGATATAGTCGAGTGCATTTTGCGTGGGTCCGTTAAATTCATTTTCTATCTCACCCAACATTAGCAACACATCGGCAAACCTGAGAATAGGCCAGTCGTTTTCAGCATCATAACGCACCGTTACCGGACTTAGATACTTCGTCACATAAGACACATATTGCGTTGCCCCCTTCTGGTCAATCCAGAACTCCTTCAATATAACATCTTTCCGAGTCTCACCTGCTTCCGAATTATAGGTGCTGATCAAATCCTCCGTCGGACAGTTGTAGCCGTTTCCGCTACCGGTCAAAATCATATTCTCACTATTCACCGGAGCGAAATAATTGGCGAAAGGCGACCCCAGTCCGTTTCCTCCAGACAGATAGCGGGACACAAAAATCATCTCCTTATTCATCTCATTCGAAATACTGAACACATCCGCATACGAGCTTGTCACCAGTCCGTATCCGCTGTTCTTCTCCACATCTTCCAACAAGAGTTTGGCCTGAGTAAGCATCTCCTTGTCCATTCCATTTTTGGAAAGTGTCAGATATACCTTTCCAAGAAGCGTCTTTGCTCCCCATTGGTCTACGCGTCCGATATTACTGCTGTCATATTTAACGGGCAGTTTTCTGGAAGCATAATCCAGATCGTCAATAATCAACCGATAGACGGCATCCACCGTACTCCGCTCATAATTTTTAGCTTCCTCGGCCGTGATTCTTTCAGTCACAAGAAACAACGGTCCATACAGGCGAACCAGATTGAAGTAATGATAGGCACGGATAAAGCGGGCTTCGGCATCATACTGTTCTCTCAACGTCACGTTCGTCACCACCTGCGAATGTCCAAGCACTGTATTGCAATTCGCAATGTTATGATAAGCCTTTTCCCAATACGCATTATTGATCGTATTGGAAGGCTCCACCTTGAAAAGGTCCAGATTGGCAATCTCCAGACTAGTCCCGGTAGTCGATCCCTGTCCTTCATGCCTGGTATTGTCCGAACGGACCTCGGTCAAAAAGAATTCATTGTTCAATGTTCCGTGAATGCCATTGTAACAAGCCATCACGGCGGCGTTGATTTCTTCTGCGTTCCGATAGAAGTTCTCACTGTCCATCTGGTCGTAGGCTGCCCTGTTCAGGAAATCCTCGCAGCCGAACAGCAAAAATAAAGCCGGTAGATAAATTAGTATATTCTTCATGGTTCTCTCTTTTTTAAAAGTTAATATTCAGACCAGCACTGAAGGTGCGTTGAATAGGGAATGCTCCTCTCTGCAAAGCATTTCTGGCCATAGCCGTCCGGTATACTCCGCTTGCATAGCGGGCTTCGGGATTGATACCGCGATAGCCGTCCGACCACAGGTACAGAAGGTTCTGTGCGGAAACATAAACCCGCAATTTGGAAAGTCCTACTTTGCGTGCCGCCTTCCTCGGCAAGTCGTAACCCAGAGTGACATCACGCAGCGCGATAAATCCGGCATCCTCAATCTGATAGTCGGTCAGTGAATGCTGTATTCCGTTGTCGCGGAAAGGCGTTTTTCCATCGCCCGGATATTCGACGCTCAACCATCGGTTGGCCACGTACTTCGTATTCCACATACGGAACTCATTATAATTATTGTCGGTGTTATACACCTTTCCTCCTACCTGACCCTGAAGGGTGAATGCCAAATCGAAGTCGCGATACTTCAACGTATTCGTCATACCCCAGATAAAGTCAGGATAAGGATTGCCGAGAGGCACACGGTCGTTGTCGTCAATCACATCATCACCGTTCGTATTGGCTACACGTAATCCTCCCGGTTTGTCATTGATATGATGCGGATTATTGTCTATTTCTTCCTGACTCTTCCATACGCCGATTGTTTTGAATCCATAGAACTGGATCAGCGGATCACCCACACGGGCAATGTAGTATTCTTTATTTGAGCCCGGCGTGACTTGTTCGGACGGTCCGCCCAAGTCGAGCAGCCTGTTGCGCGTCAGTGACAGGTTGAAAGAAGTGCTCCATTTAAATTGTCGGTTGTTGATATTGTAAGTAGTCAGTTCCATCTCGAAACCACGGTTTCTCAGTTTACCCTCATTTGTCCAGGCTTGTGTATATCCGGCGATGCTGTTAACCGTTTTCTGATAGAGCAGACTTTTCGTGATAGAGTAATAGTAGTCGAAAGTCAGCCCGATGCGATTGTTCAGCAGAGAGATATCCAGACCGAAATTCGCCTGATTGGTTTGTTCCCACTGCAAGGCCCGGTTGCCCAGAGAAGCGGAGTTGTTGGCCAGTCCGGAGACAACCGAACCGTTGCCCTCGCCAAGGATATAACCTGCCGAATCGAGCAGGTCCGTATTAGCATAGCTTTCGATAGCATCCGTACCCGTCACACCGTAGCTCAATCGCAGTTTCAACTGATTCAGCCACTTCGCCCGTTCTTTGATGAATGATTCTTCCGAGATTCTCCATCCTGCCGATACGGAGGGGAACCATCCCCATTTATTATCTTTACCGAATTTGGAGCTTCCATCCGTACGCAAACTCACTGACAACAGATAGCGGTCTTTCAATGCATAATTGACACGGCTGAAATAAGAAACCATCGCATTGTCATTCTTCCATGTGCCGGTACGCAGGGTGGTACCTTCGTACTGGTCTATTCTTCCTGCCGCACTCAAGTAATGAATGTAATCGGTAGGAAAATCGAATCCCAGAATCCCCGTCCTCTTATTCGTATATTTATAGACAGAGGCTCCCAGCAGCCCATCCAACTGATGAATACCTTTGAACTTCTTACTGTAATTCAATGTATTCTCCGACGCCAGGTTGATAGACTTGCTGGAGGTATAATATCCACGATTGGAATCACCTGCACTTTTCGCCCCTACATTCTGATAAGTATCCGTCTCAGTAAAGTTGAAATTGAAACTATTGGAAGAGCGGAAACGCAATTCTTTCAGTAACTTGATATCGATATATCCCTGCAATTGCATACGGTATTGCCCTTTCGGACTAAAAACATTATCGATAATTCCACGGGGATTGTTGTTCGTCGATCCCCACGGGGTAGCTGTCACGGTCTTTTCCAGCCCCGTCTGCGGATCAATAGTTGTATAGGTCTTACCATTAAAATGCGAACCTCTCGTATATTCTCCTACCGGAACACCTGTAATGGCGGATGTCTCTTCGGTATGCTTCACCGGCATCCAGGAAGGGGTTCTCACAAAGTCCGTAAAGTTGGTTGCCGGACGTTCGGATTCGGTATAGGAAGGAGCGATGTTTATACCTACCGTCACGCGCTTGGACAAATCGGCGTCTATTCTCGCTTTTACATTATACCTTTTATAATAGTTCTTCAGCATCATGCCCTCGTCGCTGTTATAAGCACCGGAAATATAATACCGGATACCACTGCTACCACCACTGACGGAGAAGTCTACATTATAATAGTAAGCATTGTCGTTGAAGGCTTCCTGCTGCCAGTCCGTATTATTATTGATAGCTGCATACGCCATCTCTTGTGAAGACAATGATGTACCCAACAAATTATGTTCCCTGATGCGTAAATCCAGATATTCTTTCGTGCTCAGCACGGAATGCAACTTATAGTTCGACTTTACGCCCCACTTGGCTTTCACCGAATATTTAGGTTTGCTGATAACGCCGCCTTTAGTTGTAATCATGATAACACCGTTGGCTGCACGCGAACCGTAGATAGCCGCCGATGCGGCATCTTTCAGTACCTCGATGCTTTCCACATCACTCGGATTGAGCGATTCAAGACCGTCGCTCACCGGGAAGCCGTCGACGATAATCAGTGGATTGCTGCTGGCACTGAATGAAGAAGTACCTCGAATGGATATATCCGGATCGGCTCCCACCTCGGAAGTGGTGTTCAGAATCTGCACACCGGCCACCTTACCCAACAGCGCCTGATCCAGACGAGGGGTAGGAACGTCTTCGATACCGTCCATATTGACTTTTGTCACCGAACCGGACAAATGAGATTTCTGCTGCACACCATAGCCCACCACAACTACTTCGTCCAGTTGCTGCAAATCTTCGTGCATCACTACGCGTACCTCTTTCTTGTTCTTTACCGAAACTGTCTGGGTGGCGAAACCTACATAGGAGAATTTCAATGATGTTTTGTTCTTCGGCAGGCTGATGGAAAACTTACCATCCATATTCGTGATCGTTCCGCCGGAAGACCCTTCCACCATAACCGATACCCCGATGAGAGGCTCGTTATTCTTATCGACTACAACTCCGCCGACAACTGTGTTCTGTTGCGCCTCGTCCAAACCGGGCGAAAAAGCCAAAGCGGGAGTTCCAACTATAAATACCATGAAGAGGGTACTTATCAAAAAGATAGGAATTCTTTTCATATTACAATGTTTTTCATATTTACGTTCGCGGAAAAACAAAAACGATTCTTTCCCGGCCGGAGAAAGTTTTTCGGTTCATTCTTCCAGTTACAAAAATAGTGATAACAAGATAGAAGGCATTTACAGAATCCGTCAAAGAGTTGTAGGGAAGATTCTCCATTTGCAATAATCCTTCCAAAGCTTGTAAAAATAGCCCATAGATGTGTTGATACTATAAAATGAGTTTGTTAAGCCCTGCTTTTGCCCTTTTTTTATTATTTTTGCTAGACGAAAAGCATACACCCCAAATATAGTTCATTTATGAAGAAGCTGATATGTATTTTGCTGGTTTTTATCCTTCCACAAATCATTTTCGCAAATCAACGATACCATTTTTCCAATTTATCAGTCCAAAACGGACTATCACAGCTTCATGTCACTTGTATCTACCAGGACCGGCTGGGATATATGTGGTTCGGCACCCGCAACGGACTGAACAAGTTCAACGGCAATAACTTCGAAACTTTCTGGAATCATGCCGACGACGAATGCAGTATCAGCAACAATACCATCGCCTGCATCACCGAAGATGCGGAAGGCAACCTCTGGTTCGGAACGGAAAACGGACTGAACAAACTCGATAAACGCAGAAACGGGTTCAAACGGTATTACTTCGACCCTGAAGCTAATGCCGCCAACAATAAAATCATATCCCTCTTCACCGATAAGGAAGGCACGTTGTGGGTGGGAACCATCTCCGGCTTATATGTTTTTGATGCAAAGGAGGACATCTTGAAGGAGATCCCTCTGAAAGAACTGGCGAACAACTCCATAAGTACTATCATCGAGAAAGACGACCTTCTCTATATCGCTTCGAGTATGAGCGGACTGGTGATATACGATCCACGGAAGAACCGGGTGGTCCGTTCGTACCGCAAAGATCGAAGACGCTGCCTATCCCCTCCAATTATATTAAAGATGTATATATCGACAAGAAAGATAACATCTGGATAGGAACCTACAAAGACGGAGTTTGCGTCATCAGGCATGACTTATCGGAAGTGATATATTACAATACCGCCAACGGACTGTCCAACAACGATATCCGTTGCATCAAAGAATCTCCTGCAGGAGAAATGTGGATAGGTACTTTCGACGGACTGAATATCGTTAATCCTGTGACGAGCCGCATCGCTTCTTACAAACACGGAGCACAGGGCAGTCTGAGCCATCATTCGGTGTACAGCATACTCTTCGACCGGATGCAAACCATCTGGATCGGAACCTATGCCGGTGGAGTTGATTACTACAATCCTTACGGCCACCTGTTCGACTTTTACAATCCCGCCACCATCCTGAACGCCAATCTGGGCATTCTGGGCCCCGCCGTCGAATATGACGGAACACTCTATATCAGTTCGGAAGGCGGCGGACTGATTGCCTTCGACCTTGCTCAACAATCCTTCCGGCAATATACCCTACCTCACAAGGCTGACGGTTCGGTGAAAAATATCTTCAAGACTGTCTATCTGGACGGTGACCGCATCCTGTGCGGGACGAGCCAAGGTGAAGTATATGAATTCAACTTGAATACCCGTCAATTCTCCCTGTTCTACCAGACTACCGACCGGCGACCGATTTACCATATCAGCCGAAGCCGCGCCGGAGAAGTGATTATCGGTGCTATCAGTGTGACGGAAGGCTTGGTATTCATCTCCGACGACGGACAACGAAGCATACAAACTGAATTTCCCGTCAAAGGGAAAGGCGGTGTCCACTTCTCTCATGTGATTTGTGTATGTGAGGTCGACAACGATATTTTCCTAATCGGTACGAAGAACAACGGACTGTTCTGTTATGACAAGATCAACCACACGCTGCTCTCCTACAACGAGACAAACGGCCTCGCCGCCCAATATATCAGCAGCATACTGAAAGATCATTCCGGAAGGATATGGATCAGCAGCATCGACGGTGGTTTGAGTGAGCTTGTTCTTTCCACCGGACAGTTCACCACCTACAACGAGAAAAACGGATTAATGAACAACCAGATCTGCAAAATCGTAGAAGGGAACGATAACACCCTTTGGCTCAGCACACTGAACGGGATATCCAACCTCGACTTGCGTACCCGCGGCATTACCAATTATAATAAGGAAAGCGGCATACGTGTGCAGGAGTTTTCTCCATGCGCCGGCCTGCACCTATCGGGCAACCGCATCTTCTTTGCCGGAAACAACGGCTTCACACTGTTCAATCCCAACGACATCATCACCAATCCGAATGTCCCGCCCATCATCCTCGACAAACTGCATATCAACAACTGCCTCATACAAGCCGGCGATGAAGGCGACATCCTGAAAGAGAACATCTCCACCCAAAAGAAAATCGTACTGAAATACAATCAGACCAATATCACCATCGAATATTGCGCACTGAATTATATCTTCAACAACAAGAACCAATATGCCTACAAGCTGGAAGGCTTCGACCATGACTGGAATGAAGTAGGCAACCGCCGTACCGCCTATTATACCAATATCCCGTCGGGCACTTACAAATTCGTAGTGAAAGGCTCCAACAATGACGGCATCTGGAACGAAGAAGGCACGACATTGGAAATCGTGGTTCTTCCCCCGCTATGGAAGACCTGGTGGGCTTACCTCTTCTATGCAGTGGTGGCTATTGCTCTTATCGCTTTCATTATCCGCTATTTCACCGAAAAGAAACGTCTGCAAAACAACATCCGTCTCAAACAGATGGAAGCGGAAGTTCACGAAGAATATTATCAGGAACGCAATCGTCTCTTCACCAATTTCTCGCACGAACTGCGGACACCGCTTACGTTGATTATGGCTCCGTTGGAAGAGTTCGTAAAACGCACCGACCTGACGGATGATATTCATTATAAAGTGAAACTGATGCTACGCAACGCCCAGCGCCTGCTCCGCATTGTCAACAATCTGATGGACCTGCAAAAGAACGAAAGCGGAACCATGAAACTGCAAGTCTCCGAGAACGACATGATAAAATTCACGCACGAAGCTGTCTCTTCTTTCCAGGACTTAGCATTATATCGGAACATTCATCTGAAGTTCAAACATTCCATTGACTGCCAACCTGTATGGTTCGACTGGAATTTGTTGGAGAAAGTCTATTTCAACTTCCTCTCCAATGCCTTCAAGAATGTGCCGGACGGGGGAACCGTATCCGTAGAACTGGACGTCAAGCCCTATTCCGAACTTACTTTCTTCCTGCCTGCCAAACTGAATAAATATAAGAATACGGAGATACGATATCTCACCATTTCCATCCAGGACAATGGTGTCGGCATTGCTCCCGATGAATTGGAGAAGATCTTCCAACCATTCTACCAAGTGGCTCAGAACGAACATTCCAAATCGGGAACCGGCATCGGACTAAGCCTCAGCAAGGCAATTATAGAGATGCATCACGGAGTGGTGTGGGCAGAAAACGCAACCGGAGCGAATATGTCCGGTGTAGGCTTATCAAGCTCCGGTGCAGTATTCAAATTTGTACTGCCGGTCGACAAAAGTCTTTTCGCTCCCGAAATGATAATCGAATCGGCCGAAGATAAAGCCGTATCTTTCAGCGTTGAGCTTCCGGACGCCGCTTACGAACCGGACAATTCCTCCAGAAAGCAAGCTACGATTCTGGTAGTGGAGGACAATCGCGACCTGAACAATTATATCTGTTCCTGCCTGGCGGATAGATACAATGTAGTGGGCGTGACAAACGGCGAAGACGCTCTTGCCAAAGCGGTCTATCTGCTTCCCAACCTGATTATCACCGACCTGATGATGCCCAAGATGAATGGTATCGAACTGATCCGTCGGTTGAAGAAGGATATGAATACCAGCCATATCCCGATTATTATGGTGACGGCAAAGACTGGCACGGACGATATCAAAGAAGGCTATGCAGCAGGTGCTGACGAATATATCACAAAACCTTTCGACGCCTCCATCCTGAAAATCAGAGTAGACAACCTGATCCAAAGCCGCGAGAAACTGAAAGAGCTGTATAGCAAAAACTTCTCACTCGAATCACTCGGTGTCGACGTGACTTCCGTCGATGAGAAGTTTATGCAAAAGCTATATGCCACTCTGCAACAGAATATCGCCAATTCGGACTTAAACCTGGATGCCTTCTGCAAAGAACTCGGACTAAGCAAATCGAACCTTTACCGCAAGATTAAGCAAATCACCGGATACTCTCCCAATGAGTTTATCCGTAATTTCCGGTTGGAGACAGCCGCCAAGATGCTAAAAGAAACGGATATGTCGATAACGGAAGTATATTGTGCCGTAGGTTATAATAGCCTGGCTTACTTCTCTAACAGTTTCAAAACACTGTACGGAGTATCTCCGTCGGAGTTTAAGAACAGGTCGGAGGGCGAAAGAGAATAAAACCTTGTAGACACGGTGTTCACGGCAAACGATAGATTTGTAATATTCCGTCATTCATTTGTAAAATGAGGTATTTTCGATGGAAGGGGCGTTTTTATAAGTATTAGACTTACCTTTATAATCAATTTTCCTCAAGATGCGATAACTTTGAAATCGAAAAGCTGGAAATACTATGGACATCAAGAAAGTAACATTCATTATCGCTTCATCACTTGTGCTCTGCTTCATGGCGAGTGCACAAAGTAAGTTGATATCAATCAATGAGAAGGGAAAGCTCTCTTATCATTCGTATACAGACAAAGGAGATTTACTCCCCGATTTCTCTTTCTGCGGTTATAAGGGCGGTGGAGTGGCCATTCCCCATATAAAGGTAACCGCCTCTATCAGTCCTTCGCCCAACAAAGAGGACGATACCCCTTTTATACAGGCCGTAATAGACAAAGTAGCAAAATTGCAACCGGATGAAGATGGATTCAGGGGATGCATCCTGCTCAGAAAAGGCGTATATCATATAGCAAGCCCTATCCGGATTACAGCAAGCGGCATTGTGCTTCGCGGCGAAGGGAATAATAAGGAGAGCGGAACGGTACTCATTGCCACCTCTCCCAGGAAATACAATGTCATAGAGGTCGGCTTTAACGGAAAAGCCAAATACAACACCAACGATGTACAGGAAATTATCGACAAATATGTTCCTTCGGGCACACGTATCCTCCATGTGAAGAATGCGGATAAACATTTTCGTACTGGCGACGACGTAATTGTCCGACGCCCCAGTACGGCAGCGTGGATTCAGACCATCGGCATGGATTCCATCGCCCCCCGCCCCCGCAAAGGAGAAACTACATGGGAGGCTTTCGAACGTTTCCGCCGCGAAGGAAAAGATACGGACATGAACGGAACGATCCAATGGAAACCGGGGAGCAAGGATCTGACGTTCGAACGGAAAATTGTATCAGTGAAAAAAGACGAAATCACACTGAATATCCCGTTGACGAACGCTTTGCAGAAGGAGTTCGGTGGAGGAACCATCTATAAATACAGGTATGACAAACGCTTCACACAATGTGGCGTAGAGAATCTGTACGGCATGTGCATCTATGATGAGTCGGTTAAAAAGAGCTATCGGGGCATAGGCGAATACTGCTGCGACGAGAACCATGCCAATACATTCGTTGCTCTCCGGACGGTCGAGAATGCATGGGTACGCAATGTCAGCGTAGAGCATTTTGACTGTTGTGTGACTACCACTTCTGCCACCAAATATATCACGGGACAAGACCTTTCCGCCATCAACCCCATCTCGCAGATTACCGGAGGAAGACGGTATGCTTACCACATCAACGGCGGACAAATGTGTCTGTTCCAACGTTGCTACTCCAGCCATCACCGTCACGAATTTGTATTGGGGGCCACTACTCCCGGGCCAAACGCTTTTGTAGACGGTTATGGTGAAATGACCTTTGCTTCCAGCGAACCGCATCACCGCTGGTCGGCCGGATGCTTATGGGACAATATAGTATTGAAAGGTCCGAGTGCATCACTCATGGCAGCCAACCGGGGATCGATGGGTTCGGGACACGGATGGGCTGGCGCGCAAATGGTATTCTGGAATTGTGCCGCCCCGCTGATTTTGGTCATGCAGCCGCCTACGGCACAGAACTTTGCCATCGGACTGCAAGCCACAGAAGTAGACAATAGCAAAGAAGCCCGGTCCGGTGCGAAATCGACCTTCAACAGCATCGTCAACACTTCGATGATAGATATGAAATATAAAGACCAACCGATAAACGGAACCGGATGGACCGAGCAGACAGCCGGAACAGTGGTTCCTTCGAGCCTGTATTACTATCAGTTACGTGACCGCCTTGGAAAGTCGGCACTCAAGAAAGTAATGGACGAACCACAGTACAATAAATATTTCAACCGATAAAGATAACCATGAAGAAGATTCTATCAATCATACTCACCCTAACTCTCTCCGCAACCGTTTTTGCGCAACCTCTGCCCAAAAAGCTTGAACATAACGAGAAAATGGCCTGGTGGCGCAATGCCAAATTCGGCATGTTCGTGCACTGGGGACCTTACTGCCTGTACGGCGGCGTATACAACGGATTCAACCAAAGACGAGGCGGTGCGGAATGGATTATGAACCGTTGCAAAATACCTGTACGTGAATATCGTGCGAAAGCCTGCACCTTCAATCCCGTGGACTTCAATGCCGAGGAACTGGTGCTGACTGCCAAAAATGCAGGTATGAAGTATATCATATTCACCACCAAACACCATGACGGATTCGCGATGTTCAAAAGCAATGCCAGCGAATTCAATATCGTAGACTACACCCCGTTCAAACGTGATATCGTAGACGAACTGGCAAAAGCCTGCCGTAAGCACCATATAAAACTGGGATTTTATTATTCCCAGACACAGGACTGGTGCAACCCCGGCGGCGGCACTATCCGCAAAGAAATGAAAGAAGGATGGGCAAACCCTGATTCGGTAGCCATCGACAATTTTACCCAAGAGAATCTGGGAGGTTGGGATTGCCTGCAACGTTCCGCCTCTCTGGATGATTATTTCAGAAAGGTAGCCATCCCGCAAATCAAAGAACTACTGACGAATTATGGTGACGTAGCCGTCATGTGGTGGGATACCCCGCACCGTATCAGCAAAGAGACAGCGGCGGAAATCACTGCCGAACTCGCAAAGTATCCGCAGGTAATTACCAACGACCGGTTGCGCCGTCCCGATTTTCCCGGCGACTATAAGACTCCCGAAGGACGTATCCCCCACGCAAAGGACATCGAACGCGTAGACTGGGAGACGTGTATGAATATCGGCAGCTCCTGGGGATACAAAAGCTGGGAGAAGAACTGGAAAAGTGCGGAAACAATTATCCGTAATCTCAATACCATTGCCGCCCGTGGCGGCAACTACCTGCTCAACGTCGGCCCCGACCCGACAGGTGTTGTGCCTGCTCCCGCACTGGACTGCCTGAGAAAAGTAGGCGAATGGATGCGGGTGAACGGTGAAGCGATTTACGCAACACAGCGCAGCGAAATATTTCCTCCCTGGGGCGAATGTATCCGGAAAGACGAAAAGAAGAACTCCGTATATTATCTCTCCGTCTTTCAATGGCCGGAAGACGGCAAACTGGCATTCGACACGAAATATACAGTGAAGGAAGCAATGCTGCTGGCCGACGGTACGAAACTGAAATTTACTAAAACGCCCGGCGGCATTACGATACAAGTTCCCACGCAGGCTCCTGACAAGATAGCTACGGTTGTCAGACTGGAATTGAAAGAGAAACTGCCCGCAATCCAATTAATATCCAACACCGCGAAAGCATTCGAAATAGCTGACGAATGAGAATCTACGGACGAATAAAAAATAGCAGACGATGAATATGAAGGTACGAAGTATATGGTTTTCAGGATGTATATTCCTTTCCACGACATTAACGTTTGGAAAAGAATACAAGCTTTGGTATAACGCTCCGGCTACCGTATGGGAAGAAGCTCTTCCTATCGGTAACGGACGTATCGGAGCGATGGTATATGGCAACCCGCTACAGGAAGTATATCAACTGAACGAAGAATCGATCTGGTCGGGCTATCCGCAGGACTGGAACAACCCCAAAGCCGCGAACGCGTTGCCACAGGTACGGGAAGCTGTCGACCGCGGAGACTATGCCAAGGCAAGCGAACTCTGGAAAGCCAATGCACAAGGTCCGTATACAGCCCGTTACCTGCCTATGGCAAACCTGATGCTCGACCAACTGACGCGGGGGGAAGCCCGGAATCTGTATCGTGAACTCAACATATCGAACGCACTGTCTACCGTCACCTACGAAGCGGACGGAGTGAAATACCGCCGCACTTCCTTTATCTCCTATCCGGACCAGGTGATGGTCATAAAAATAGCCGCAGACCGTCCCCAGGCGGTATCGCTCCATATTCGCTTGAACAGCCTGCTGCGCTATACCGTGCAGACAAAAGGGGAAAAGACACTGATCCTGAACGGCAAAGCCCCCGCCTATGTTGCCAATCGTGACTACGACCCACATCAGGTGGTATACGATGACAAACGGGGGACACAATTCAAAGTGCAAGTGGAACTGCTGCCGGATGGCGGTCACTGTGAGGCAAACGACTCTGCACTGACCGTTCGCAATGCAAATGAAGTAGTGCTGCTACTCTCTGCCGTCACCGATTTCGGGAATAAGAAAATGACACTCAAAAAATGCAAGCGTCCCTATCAGGAATTACTGCAACGACACACGGATGACCATCAGCAACTCTTCAACCGCCTGCAACTATCACTGGGCACAGAGAATCTGCAAAAAGAAGCACTCCCCACCAACGAACGTTTAAAAAGCTTCGAACAAGACCCCACTGACAACGGATTGACGGAACTCTACTATCAATACGGTCGTTACCTGCTGATTGCCTCTTCCCGCCCGGGCGGGCTGCCCGCCAATCTGCAAGGCATCTGGAACCGGCACGTTCAACCGCCTTGGGGATCGAATTATACGACCAACATTAATACTGAGATGTGGAACCGGCACGTTCAACCGCCTTGGGGATCGAATTATACGACCAACATTAATACTGAGATGAATTACTGGCCGGCGGAAATAACCAATCTTCCGGAATGCTTCCTGCCATTGTCCGATTTCATCGGCCGCCTGGCTGTCAATGGCGCACAAACGGCCAAAGTTAACTATGGCATCAATCGCGGATGGCTGGCCCACCATAACTCGGACGTCTGGGCACAAACCGCTCCGACCGGAGGCTATGATTCCGATCCGAAAGGCGCACCTCGATGGTCGTGCTGGCCAATGGCAGGCGTATGGCTCTGTCAGCATCTATGGGAACACTATGCCTTCGGCGGCGATAAAAAATACTTGTCCAAAACGGCTTATCCCCTGATGAAAGGCGCAGCCGAATTCCTGCTGCAATGGCTGCAAAAAGATCCGGAAACAGGCTACTGGATTACCAACCCATCCACTTCACCCGAGAATCGCTTCCGCTATATCGACAAGGAAGGAAAGAAACAGAACGGAGAGATCAGCCGTTCATCCGGTATGGATCTCGGTCTGGCATGGGACTTACTGACCAACTGCATCGAAGCAAGTACGGTGCTGGATACGGACAAAGCATTTCGCCAGCAGTGCATGGATGTACGCGCCAACCTGCAACCGTTCCGCATCGGTTCAAAAGGACAACTACTCGAATGGGATAAAGAGTTTGAAGAGACAGACCCTAACCATCGCCATGTATCCCATCTGTTCGCCCTGCACCCCGGACGACAGATTATCCCCGAACAGCAGCCGGAACTGGCAGCCGCCTGCCAACGGACACTCGAAATCCGCGGAGACGGCGGCACAGGCTGGGCTATGGCATGGAAAATTAACTTCTGGGCACGTCTGCGCGACGGTAATCATGCTTTCGGGATGCTGAAAAACGGATTGAGATACGTAGATGCCACCCAAGTCAGCGTCCGTGGAGGGGGTACATACGCCAATCTCTTCGATGCCCATCCCCCTTTCCAGATTGACGGAAACTTCGGAGGAACGGCAGGCATTACGGAAATGCTGCTGCAAAGCCATGCGGGATACATACACCTGCTACCTGCCCTGCCGGACAACTGGCAAAGCGGAAGTATCAAAGGCGTCCGCGCCAGAGGCGGATTCACCATCGACATGGAATGGAAAGAAAGCAGGATTACCCGGCTGTCCGTTACTTCCCATTCGGGAGGAACCTGCCGGATACGCGAAGCGACCTCACCCCACGAAGAAGTGATTGAAACGGAAAAGGGAAAGACGTATCAAGTGAAATAAAAAAAGACTGCTTATCAAGTTTAATAAAAGAGAGAACAATCATGAGAAACTATTATCAAACCATAACGATTGCCTGCTGCATGGCAATGAGTGCTTCTCCCCTCGCTATATGGGCGCAGAGTGGCGACGAACAAGGGCTCGAAATCCCCCGCAACCTGCAATTGCAACAAGACAAAGACGAGCTTCGCAAAGCCTACGACGGTTGGTGGACAGCCTCTCAAAAGAATAAGGAGCAACGAATGTCGTGGTATAACGAAGCCAAATTCGGTTGCTTCATCCATTGGGGCCCTTACTCCGTACCCGCGGGTCTTTGGAAAAACAAGATGCAGAGCGGCTATACCGAACACCTGATGCGAAAAGCCCGCATCCCCCTGGAAGAGTACAAAAAAGAACTGATACTTCCTTTCAATCCTACTGAATTTGATGCCGAGGAGTGGATGCGCCATGCATCGGAAGCAGGCATGAGATATTTCGTCATTACTGCCAAGCATCACGACGGATTCGCCATGTATCCATCCGATGCTTATCCCTACGATATTCGCCTTTCCAAATTTCAGAAAGATCCGATGGAAGCATTGAGCAGAGCCGCTAAGAAATATGGCATCAAGTTCGGTTTCTATTATTCGCACGCTTTTGACTGGGAACACCCGGACGCTCCGGGAAACGATTGGGATTATCCCACGAATCCCGGTGGAGATAAACTTGTGGGCGGCAAGAACTGGTGGCTGGAACGTAAAGACTTTCTCGCTAATGCCGAGAAATATGTAAACGAGAAATCCATTCCGCAAATACAGGAACTTATCAGAAAGTACGACCCCGACATCTTATGGTTCGATACTCCGCAGAAGCTTCCGCTCTATCTCAATATCCGCATACTGGAAGCTATCCGCCAAGCGGACCCACAAAACAAAATCGTCGTAAACGGACGACTAGCACGTTTTGGCTCTAATAATATAGGTGATTACCGCAATACGGGCGACCGTTCCGCCTTCTTTTTCCCCACCGAAGGGGCATGGGAATCTATTCCCACTACCAACGAGTCTTATGGATACAGCGTAGTGGATACAGTGCGCAAACCTGTTTCATTCTTTGTACAATTATTACCCAGCGCCACTTCGAAAGGGGGTAATATACTGATGAACGTAGGTCCGATGGGCAATGGCCGATGGGACAAGAGAGACATCGAAGTGTTTCAGGGCATAGGACAGTGGTTGAAGGTGAACGGAGAAAGTATCTATGGAGCACAACGCACCAATCTGCCTATACAGCCGTGGGGCGTAACGACACTGAAAGGAGATACGCTGTATGCACACGTATTTCATTGGCCAGCCGATGGAAAACTGATTATCGGCGGACTCCGTTCCGACATCGGAAAAGGATGGCTCGTTGCCGACAAGAAGGCGGCGATAAGATTCAAGCGCTTAAACGCGGATGATTACGAACTGACCTTGCCCGCCAATGCGCCGGACAGCATGAATTCCGTCATCGCACTGGTACTGAACAACCGGAAAGTGCCGAATCCCATCCGTCTTATCGACCACAAACAGAGCAATACGCTCTATACATTCGATTCCGAACTGCAAGGGCGTGGATTGGGATACGGTGACGGCAAACCGAACCGCAACTACGTTACCAAATGGAAAAATACGAATCAGTGGATGAAATGGAACTTACGGTCAAGCGCACCTGTCGAATATACTGTTTATCTGGACTACAACACGCAGGGAAAGAATGATACGGGAACAGTCGTGGTAGAGATAGCCGGACAGAAACTGGAAGCGAACTACTCCACTTATCCCGAACAGAAAGGGACCAACAGTCTACGTCTGGGAAAAGTGAAGCTGCCGAAAGGTAGTTTTGAATGCAGCCTGAAAGGAAAACAATACCAGGGAAGCCAATACATGACTCCTATTGCCGTACGGCTTGAAAAAGAGTAAGCATGGCAGTAATCTCTGTATCGCAATAACTTCGAAATAGCAAATACATTGAATAACGCTAACAAATAGTATACATATATGAAATTGAAATTATCCACCGTAACCATAAAGTTGAAGCTCCCCATAGCAGCTTTATTGCTCGGAGCCGGCCTCACGGCCTGTACTCCGCAACCGGATTCAAACATAGTGGAAGACAACATGGAGTTTGCACAGCAACAACTCCGATGCGCTTTTGATGAAATAGACTACGCCGTAGCCAACGAATCACCCGAAAGCCGTGCGCAACGCGAAAAGAACGGATGGGGGCCACTCACCAATCCCCGGAATACGGAACCGGACGGGACGCTTCACCTCGTCCCGTCCAAAGACTGGACCAGCGGATTCTTCCCCGGCGAGCTCTGGTTTCTCTATGAGTATACCCAGAATAATTTCTGGAAAAAGAAGGCGCAGCAACATACCGATATCCTGGAACAGGAAAAGATGAACGGCGGCACTCACGACATGGGCTTCAAGATGTATTGCAGCTTTGGAAACGGTTATCGCCTGACGCAAGACGAACGCTACAAAGAAATTCTGTTGCAATCGGCACGCACACTTTCCACCCGGTTCAAACCCAAAGCCGGCATTATCCGCTCTTGGGACCATAACAAGGATAAATGGCAATGCCCGGTCATCATTGATAATATGATGAACCTTGAGTTGCTGTTTTGGGCTACCAAAGAAAGTAAGGATTCCACCTATTATAATATAGCGGTAAGCCACGCACGGACTACGATGAAAAATCATTTCCGTGCAGACTATAGTTGCTATCATGTGATAGACTACGACACCATCACCGGACAAGTACTGAAAAAGAACACACATCAGGGACTTGCGCACGAATCGGCTTGGGCACGCGGTCAGGCATGGGCACTGTATGGCTATACGATGTGTTACAGGGAAACCAAGTTACCGGAATTCCTCGAACAGGCTAAAAAGGTGGAACAATACCTCTTCACCCACAAAAATATGCCCGAAGACCTGATCCCTTACTGGGACTTCGACGCTCCCGGCATTCCCAACGAGCCGCGTGACGCCTCAGCAGCCACAGTGATCGCTTCCGCACTCTACGAACTGTCGCAATATGACCGCAAAAACAGCGAACGCTACAAGAAAAACGCCGACAGGATAGTAGAGAACCTGACGAACAGTTATCGCACTACGCTGAACAAAGACAACGGTTTCCTGCTACTCCACAGCACAGGAACCAAACCTACCAACGTAGAAGTGGACGTACCCATCGTATATGCCGACTATTACTTTATAGAAGCATTACTACGCAAGGATAAACTGGAGAAAACCGGCAAACTTTTCTAAAAACGAGAAAAAAATGAAACGACTGATTTATACGTTATGCCTTATTATAGGCTGCGCCACCCTATCCGAAGCTAAAGTCCTCACCGGGCATAAAACCCGGCTAACCGACAACTGGCTGTATCTGCGGGGAGACATCGGCAATATCTGGGAAGCAGTGCGTCCCGCCGCTCCCGGCAGTTCGGAATGCGTTCCCCTATGGACGCCTGTCACCCTGCCCCATTGCTTCAATGCCACAGATGCCGTAGACCCGGACATGAATTACTACCAGGGCCCCGGGTGGTATAAAACACTGCTCGACATACAAAATCCCTATCCCAACGGACGAATCCTGCTCGACTTTGAAGGAGCGGGACAAAAGACCGAAGTATACATCTACACGACACGGGTCGCTTCCCATATCGGCGGATACGATGAATGGACGGCAGATATCACCGAAGCGGTGCAAGCATTCGTCTCCACTCCCGAATGTGTTCAACGTTTTGGCGGTAAAGTTCCCCTATCCATCCGTTGCGACAACAGCCGGGATGCGGAAATGATTCCTTCCGACTTATCGGATTTCAACGTTTATGGCGGACTATACCGCTACCTCAACCTGGCGTATGTCCCCGAAGTTTCCATAGATCGTGTACAAATAGATGCCGTATTAGACAAAAACCTGAAAAAGGCAACACTTGCCGTTCAAGCTTTTTTCTATAATCCGTCGGATATCAGGAAAACAACTGCGCATATCATCGTCAAATCTC
This sequence comes from Bacteroides sp. AM54-2NS, assembly GCF_003602935.1. Taxonomy (NCBI): domain Bacteria; kingdom Pseudomonadati; phylum Bacteroidota; class Bacteroidia; order Bacteroidales; family Bacteroidaceae; genus Bacteroides; species Bacteroides sp. AM54-2NS. The sequence continues at coordinate 14,451 of NZ_QTMZ01000032.1, read as the reverse complement.
CTTCAGGCAAGATAATACTGAATGAAGAAAAAGAAGTGATGCCGCTTGGAAAAGCTTCCCTGCTGACGGCAAATATTCAGAAGCCGGAATTATGGTCGGACGAGGATCCTGCTCTTTACACCTGCGAAATTACCCTGCACCACAACGGACAGGAGCAGAAAGCCATCGAGCGATTCGGATTCCGCCATTTTGAATTTGTGGAAAAAGGACCATTCCGCCTCAACGGTTCCCGCCTTTTGCTGCGCGGTACACACCGCCACGAAGACCATGCGGGCGTAGGCGCAGCTATGACAGAAGAACAAATGCGGGCGGAAATGACGCTCATGAAAGAAATGGGAGTGAATTTTATCCGGCTGGGACATTACCAACAGTCGGACATTATTCTTTCTCTTTGCGATGAACTGGGCATTCTTGTATGGGAAGAGATTCCCTGGTGCCGCGGCGGTCTGGGTGGCGAGCAGTATCAGGCACAAGCCAAACGAATGTTGACGAACATGATTCATACGCATTATAATCATCCCGCCGTCATCATCTGGGGATTAGGTAATGAAAACGACTGGCCGAACGACTTCCCGGAATTCGACAAGGGAAAGATACGTAGTTTTATGAAGGAACTCCATGAATTGGCGCATCAATCGGACGATAGCCGGGTGACCGCTATCCGCCGTTGCGACTTCTGTAAAGATATCGTAGATGTTTATTCTCCTTCTATCTGGCGGGGTGGTACAGAGGCATCTTCACCGATTATAAAAATGCTTCATTCCATGAGATGCAGCAGGTGAAACATTTCTTCCATGCCGAATGGGGAGGCGACTGCCATGCCCGCCGCCATGCGGAGGACCCGTTCATCAATTTGGATAAGATTGAAGCGGGCAAGGGAGCAGACGAACGCGCGGGAGATGCTTCGCTTTACGGTGGAAACGCACGCGCTTCCAAAGACGGCGACTGGTCGGAAAGTTACATGGTGCGCCTCATCGACTGGCATCTGAAAGAACAGGAAACGATGGATTGGCTGACAGGGGCGGCATATTGGCCGTTCAAGGACTTCTCTACTCCGGTACGTCCGGAGAATCCTGTGCCTTATGTCAATCAAAAAGGAGTAGTGGAAAGAGATCTCACACCGAAGGAGACTTACTATGTATTCCAATCATACTGGGCGAAAAAGCCTATGATACATATCTATGGGCATACATGGCCGATTCGATGGGGCAAACCGGAAGAAATGAAAGAGATATTAGTCTACTCTAACTGTCCGCAAGTGGAGTTGATTGTCAACGGAGTGCCGCAAGGAATAAAGAAGCGTAACAGTCAGGACTATCCGGCGGCAGGTCTACACTGGAACTGCAAGTTACAGGCAGGAGAGAATACAGTCATCGCCCTTTCCAAAGGGAAAGCAGTCGTGGCAGACACGCTCCGGTTTGTATACGAAACCCGCACATGGGGTAAGCCTGCGCAACTGCAAGCGAAAGTCACTCATTGCGGCGGAGAAAGTTCAGGCGATATATCAATGGTGGAAGTCCAGCTGACAGACGCTAAAGGCGTACCCTGTCTGGATGCCGTAAACTATATAGAATTCGGACTGGCAGGAGACGGGCAATTAATCGAGAACCAGGGGACTTCTACCGGTTCACGAAAGGTACAGGCCTACAATGGTCGCGCAGCCATCCGTGTAGATAAAAGGAAAGGAGAATCGGTAGTATCCGTGCGGTGTGATATCCCGGAAGTTAAAACGGTGTTTGTCAGGCTATAAAGTTTAACAAGTATATCTGTTATTTTTAAAAATACACTATCTTTGCGTATACCGTATAGCTAAAAAATATTCCGTTAAATTTCTCTTTTATGAAAACATTGAAAGCTGTCTACCTAGTAACTGTCATTACCGGCTTGTTGACCGGTTTATCCTTGTCATCTTCCGCATCCGCCCAAGATATCTCAGGAACCTGGCACGGAAAACTGACTGTTCCCACCGGTTCGCTGACCCTTGTATTCCATATCAATCAGACAGGAGAAGGCACTTACATAACGACACTCGACAGCCCCGACCAGGGGGCTAACGGAATAAAGACGCAAACCACTTCGTTCAAAGATTCCATATTGACTGTGCAGACACCTGTTATCCACGCTTCTTACAAAGGAAAGCTGAGCAACGACCGTAGTATTAGCGGAACATTCACACAAGGCATTCCTTTGCCGTTGAATCTGGAAAAAGGAGAAGCAAGCCGCTCCAAACGCCCGCAGGAACCTCAGCCGCCTTTCTCTTACAAAAGCGAAGAAGTCACGGTAAGAAACGAACAGGACGGAATCAATCTCGCGGGAACATTCACTCTTCCCGAAAAAGGAACAAAATTTCCGGCGGTAGTCATGGTGACAGGAAGCGGTGCGCAGAACCGGGATGAGGAGATTATGGGACACAAGCCTTTCCTTGTCATCGCCGACTATCTGACGCGAAACGGCATCGCCGTATTGCGCTGCGACGACCGTGGCACAGCCGCCTCACAAGGCAACCATGCAACAGCTACCAACGAAGACTTTGCCAGAGATACGGAAGCTGCCATCCACTATCTGCGCGGCAGAAAAGAAATAAACACGAAAAAGATTGGAATCATCGGACATAGCGCAGGAGGAACCATCGCATTCATTGTGGCAGCCAATGATCCGTCAGTGGCATTTATCGTTTCATTGGCGGGAGCCGCCATCAAAGGAGACAGCCTGATGCTAAGGCAAGTGGAACTGATTTCTAAATCTCAGGGAATGCCGGATGCGCTTTGGCAAGGAACGAAACCGTCGCTGCGAAACAGGTATGCCATACTGCAACAAGCGGACAAGACAACGGATGAGCTCCAAAAGGAACTGTATGCAGACGTTACCAAAACCATGTCGTCCGAACAACTGAAAGACTTGAATACCGTACAGCAGATTTCCGCCCAGATACGTTCGATGACCTCGCCCTGGTATCTTCATTTTATGAGGTACGACCCGGCTAATGCCCTGAAGAATGTGAAATGTCCGGTACTCGCCCTAAACGGAGAAAAGGACATTCAAGTGGACGCGACTATGAACCTTACAGCCATCCAACAAAGAATCAGCGAAAACGGAAACAAAAATGTAACTGTAAAAGCCTATCCGAACCTGAACCATCTGTTGCAGACCTGCGAAAAAGGCACATTGGCCGAATACGGGCAACTGGAAGAAACCATCAGTCCGGAAGTATTGAAAGATATGACCGAGTGGATTCAGAAACAGTAAGGTGATCAGCAATACACTTTTTCGGACAACATTGCCTGGTAGTACATCCATCCCCTTGATTACATACATTGCATAAATTGACTTAAATCAAAATCTTTCCTACCGAACTCACCTTGGCCGATTTTGTTTTACCTTTGCACCCGCAAAAAAGAAGAAGGTAAAAAAGTAACAGGTATCAGGTATAGTTTGGTATGAAGAAAAGTCTGATTGCATTGGCGTTCGGCACCCTGGGATTGGGTATTGCCGAGTTTGTGATGATGGGAATTTTGCCCGACGTGGCAAAAGATTTAGGAATCAGTATCCCCGTTGCGGGACATTTCATTTCCGCCTATGCGTTGGGCGTCTGTGTGGGTGCACCCGTACTGACATTAGCCCGCAAATATCCTTTGAAACATATTCTGCTGGTACTGGTCACCCTGATTATGATAGGTAATATCTGTGCCGCTTTGTCACCCAACTACTGGGTATTGCTTGCCGCACGTTTCATCTCCGGACTTCCTCATGGAGCCTACTTCGGTGTCGGCTCTATTGTTGCCGAGCGACTGGCTGATAAAGGAAAAGGTTCGGAAGCTGTTTCGATTATGATTGCCGGAATGACCATCGCCAACCTCTTCGGCGTCCCATTGGGAACTTCCCTCAGCACTATGCTTTCCTGGCGTGCCACTTTCCTGTTGGTAGGCATTTGGGGAATCGTAATCATGTATTACATCTGGCGCTGGGTTCCCCACGTAGAAGGGTTGAAAGACACCGGCTTCAAGGGGCAATTCCGCTTCCTCAAAACTCCGGCCCCGTGGCTGATTCTGGGTGCCACAGCATTAAGCAACGGTGGTGTATTCTGCTGGTATAGCTATATCAATCCGATGCTGACAAACGTTTCCGGTTTCTCTGCCGAAAGCATTACTCCTCTGATGATTCTTGCCGGATTCGGTATGGTCATGGGGAATCTTATCAGCGGACGTCTCTCCGACCGTTACACACCGGGAAAGGTAGGAACTGTCGCACAAGCGCTCATCTGTATTATGCTACTCCTCCTATTCTTCCTTTCACCTTATAAATGGGCAGCCGCTCTACTGATGTGCCTTTGTACGGCAGGATTATTTGCCGTATCCAGTCCGGAACAAGTATTAATTATCCGTGTGGCAAAAGGCGGAGAGATGCTGGGAGCTGCCAGCGTGCAGGTTGCATTCAACCTGGGAAATGCCATCGGCGCATATGCAGGAGGACTGGCTATCAGCGAAGGCTATCGTTATCCTGCGCTTACAGGGGTTCCTTTCGCACTGATCGGATTTATTTTATTCCTGATTTTCTATAAGAAATATCAGTTCAATCCCAATTATCTTTAAGAGTTTTTGAGGGAGAGATATAAAGTTTCATCCTATAATAAATAGCAATATCTTTTAAAATTATTATCCTTGTGAAGTATATTAGCTGGGTTGAGTATAAAAAGTACTTCGATGACTTTGAGTTTTCACTGCACTCTATTAGAAATTCCACTGCACTGAACTAGAATTTTCTATGCACTCGGGTAGTTGTCCCCTTGCAAGGGACCATTGTCATCTTACAAGAGGACTAATGTCACCTTACAACAGGACATTTGTCACTTTACAAGATGACAACTACAGAATTACGGACGGAAAATCTTTAAAGATACAAAAATAATTAGAGAAAAGCAAGTAGGCGGAACTTTATTGATTATAGAAAGAAAATAATCTCCAAATTACAGTTATCGTATATATAATGTTTATATTTGTCCGAAATAGCTATTGCATCTTTGTCCGCTATGAAAACAAAAAGCATTTTATACGCCATCATGAGCCTTCTCCTGTCAACCTTTTGGGCAGAGAGTGCCGCCAAAAACCCTTATTACTATTTCCGTACGCTGGACATCAAGGACGGACTTTCACATAATACGGTGAACACCATCCTGCAAGACCGGCAAGGATTCATGTGGTTTGGCACGAAAGACGGGCTGAACCAATATGACGGTCTCGTATTCCGTACTTTTCAGAAAGAGAACTCTTCTTTGGGCAACAACTTTATCACTGCCCTACACGAGGATGCCGAAGGAAATATATGGGTAGGGACTGATACGGGCGTCTACATCTATAACCCCCGATTAGAGAAATTCACCCCGTTCGACATTCCCATCGAAGGTACCGGTGAGACCATCAGCCGTACCATAACGTGGATAGATTCCGACCCGCAAAAAGACGTATGGATTTCGTCCGATTCCCAAGGGCTTTTCCACTACGACATAAAGAAGAACAGCTTGAAGGAGTATTCCGCAAAAATAGGAAAAGGAGCGCTTAACATCACCCGCTTCTGGTTCGGAGACAACGAATTGTGGGTGAACCGCTACGAGGACAACCTGTATCATTCGGAAGACGCCGCCCGCTTCACCGTTTTCCGGGATGCCGAAGGCGAAGAGCCTTTCAAAGGAGCTATCATCACCACCTGTGTCAAAGGACTGCACAATTGCATCTATATAGGTTCGTCCAACGGCCTGGCAGAAATCAACCTGACCACCCGCAAGGTGCGCCGCCTGTTAAACGACTACGTACGCAACATCTGCCTGCGTTCGGATACGGAGCTATGGGTAGGTACGGAACAAGGCATCTACATCTACAACTTGGAAACCGACAAATATATCCACCTCACCACCTCGGAGTCCGACGACCGCTACGCATTATCCGACAACGCCATCTACACCATCTTCAAAGACCGTGAAGGCGGAATGTGGATAGGCTCATACTTCGGTGGCGTCAACTATTATCCTCACCAATATACTTACTTCGAAAAGTATTATCCCCGGGACGACATGCGATACTTGGGACACCGCATCCGTGAATTCTGCGGAAGCAATGACGGGACGATATGGTTCGGCACAGAAGACAAGGGACTTTTCCATTTCAATCCCGCCGACGGTACAGTCACGCCTTTCCACCACCCTGCCCTGTACCACAACATTCACGGATTATGTATCGACGGTGATTACCTGTGGGCAGGTACTTTTGCCGGCGGACTGAACCGTATCCATCTTCGCACCCGGGAAGTACGGCACTACGAAAAGGGCGAAGCATCCAATACCCTCAATGCCGACAACATATTCTCAATCTATAAAAGTAGCACCGGCGAATTATGGATAGGCACGACCTCGGGGCTGATGCGTTACAACCGAAAGACGGATGACTTCACACGCATCCCCGAAATGAACAAAATCTTTGTGTACAATATACTGGAAGACTGCCACGGCAAACTGTGGCTGGCTACCTATTCCGACGGCGTGTTCTGCTACGACCTGCCACAAGACAAATGGAAACAGTACACCCGAAACCCCGATAATCCGAACTCTCTACCCTATAACAAGTGTATATAATAATCGAAAAGTATACCAGATAATAATTGAAAAGTAGTCCACTAGTTTCGTTATGCAAAGGATATAATTCTTTTATTTTTGTGATACATATCTCCTCATGTTTTGTGTTTCTTTAACTCTATATGATTGTCCGCTCATGTTCACCAGATGTGCTTTATGGGTTAGTCTGTCTACCATTGCAGCGACTAGAACTTTATCTTTTACAATTTCTCCCCATCTGTCAAAAGATAGATTTGTGGTAATGATTGTCGCTTTTTTCCCGGCTCTGAGTGATAGGTGGTTAAACAATAGTTCTCCTCCTTCCTTATCACAACTTACATATCCAAATTCATCACAAATGACCATATCATACTTTTCAAACCTGAGTTCGAGTTGTCTTAGACTCTTCTGTGACCTACATTCCCTTATTTGTGTTAGCAGATGCGGTACAGATGTAAAAAAGACCGTATATCCTTCCATGCACGCCTTGATCCCCAATGCGGTGGCTATATGTGTCTTTCCTGTTCCCGGATTTCCATATAACACCACGTTTCTTCCTTCTTTAACAAATTCAAGTGTTTCCAGTTCAGGTATGACCATCTGTGCGTCTTTAGGCAAATCCTCTCTTATGAGCTCCTGCAAATACTTCATCTGCGGGAATCCGGCTATCCTTACCCGTTGTTTTCTTCGTTTCTCTACCCTTATTTCCATTTCCTTTTCCAGTATGCGTGCAATCAATGTCCTGCATCCCCAGTTCTCCTGCGTTGCCAATGTGATAAAGTCCTCCAGTTCGTTCTGTAGAACATTTATTTTAAGTTCTCTGGCATAGTCTGTAATCATTTCTTTTTCTGACAAGTAGTCCATAACAATATTTTTTTAGTTTAAAGAATCTATTTGAGTTAAAGCCTGTGTGCTGTCCATCATCCTGGTCAGGTCCACAAGGATCCCCATTGCCGCATCCTCTATCTGCCGTGATTGCTGTCGGTGCTCCGGAGCAGGCACATTTTCCCCATTTCCATCCTGCGGCTCATTATTAGCGTGCATAAAGGCTTTAATCTGGTCTGCCGATACCTTGTGTACTCCACGCAGTCTCAAAGCCTCATAGGAACGTATGATATCCTTGTCTGTAAATCCATTCTCTGCGGCATACTGTATTAACAGAACAAAGTCCCTTCCATTATCCTGGAAATGTATCTGGAAGAGTTCCTGTATCTTAGCGGGCATCTGCATGAGTGCCAACGATCCTTGTACCGCCCCCGGCTTGCGCAGCAGGGTGCGAGCGTAATGCTCCAACTGTATTTTCCAGTCTGCCACGCCATACACACGTTCATGCGCTGCCACCTTCACCTGCCCATGGAAGATAACAACCTTCTCGCTGTATATCTTGACAGAAACCGTTTTCCCCACTAATGTGTCGGGAACGGAGTAATGGATGTTCTTCATACAGATAGTAGACCACTTATCAACTTTATAATCCTCCATTTAAAAGCATCCCATCTCGTTTATATGTGGCTGCAAGGCTGCCAGATCAGCCGCGAGCGACTCTACCTTGTCCAAGGTGGAGATACTTCCGGCTTGTGTGTTAAGTCCTTCACATACCTCTTGCAGGTGTTTGCCGGCTTCTTCTACCGAGTCGAAATCCATCTTCATACAGAACGCCTTGCGCCTGACATACTCCACGCTACGTTCCACATGTCCTTTTTCCCATCCGGCACGTGCGTTGCAAAAGCGGAAATCAAACCGGTAAAAGGCGCACATACGGCTCAAAGCTCCGTGGGAGTCTTATCTGTCCCTACGAAGTCCTTGACCGCCACACGCATATTGTCATATACCATGACATAGGGAACTCCCTTGACCTGGCGGAAGAAATTACGGTGTGATTCCATAAAGGCCAGCGTATTCTGATGACGGAACAGATAGGCATAACGCCCATTGCTGTGACTAAAAGTAAACACAGCCAGAAAGAAACGCTGAAGCTTACCATGTATGCGGAGTTTTACCTCTCCCCAGTCGAACTCGCAGTTCTCTCCCGGGATATAGTACTGCCGGATAAAAGCCTCTTCCCGTTTACGGGACTTTTGAGTATCAATCCCCGTGATATACTTGCATACGCTCGGATAGCTGACTGAGAATCCTCGTGAAAGAAGAAGATTGTGAATATCCTTCTTTAACATACATTGCTTCTTTAGACCACTGGCACGTTTGCTGGCATTTTTAGCTAAGCAATCATCTATAATGGATTGTACCTGTCCTGTGATTACTCTACGGCTACGTTTAGAGCTATCATACCGGGGCGCAGTAGTCAAAATTGTCTCTAAACTTACTGAAGGAGTATCAGAAGACAATGTACTCTCATACTCCTGGATTACCTTATGTACCGTTTTACGGCTGATGTCCAGTTCGCGGGCAATGGCACGTTTGCTGAGCCCACGACTTCTATACAAATGAATTATGGTTTGTTTATCCACCATGGTTATCATGTTTATACTTCCTTATTGGTTGAACCACAAAGGAAGTGGTTATATTAATAAATCTTAATATAGAGCATGTAATTACGATAGGGAAATAGTAAAAAACAGACTCCATTTACTAACCTAGTGGTATACTTTTCAATTATTATGGTGGACTACTTTTGGGTTATTATTTACATTAGTATATTCTCAAAACAGCGAAAATAGAGAATCACGTAATTACAAATGCATGGCATTTTCCGGCTTTTCTTTACCAAACTGCGATTTATGTCCTTCTCCGATGATTAAATATTCCTTTTTTAAGAATCATCGTTTTTTAAGGGAGGCTATATAGTTTGGAATAGAGGTTGTGCTTAACAATAAAAACTGTAATAGTATACAGGAACAGCCAAATAAGATATTACCGGATTCTGACAAGATTAGGTAATGTCTTATTTTTATAATGGGGAAAATTGTTACCTTTGTATATATCTTATATTTACAATTAAGATTAAACCTAATTTTTCGCTTATGAAAATAGTTAAGGCTAGCTGCATCGTTATATTCATTACCGGACTATTAGCCGGAGTGTTCTTCTCATCCTCTGTTTCCGCCCAAGATATTTCGGGAACCTGGCACGGAAAACTTTCCATTCCCACCGGTTCATTGACTATTGTATTCCACATCAGTCAAACGGAACAAGGCGCTTATGTGACCACACTGGACAGTCCCGACCAGGGAGCCAACGGTATCAAGACACAGACTACTTCTTTCAATGATTCTACTTTAATTATCCAGATACCTGTGATTCATGCTTCGTACAAAGGAAAACTGAACAGTGATAACACAATCAACGGAACATTTACGCAAGGGATGCCCCTTCCGTTGAATTTGAAAAAGGGAGAAGCCAGCCGCCCCAAACGTCCACAGGAGCCTCAACCGCCTTTCCCTTACAGAAGTGAAGAAGTCACCGTGAGGAATGAACGGGATGGAATTAACCTTGCCGGAACATTGACTCTTCCCGAAAAAGGAACTAAATTTCCGGCAGTGGTAATGGTGACGGGAAGCGGTGCGCAGAACAGGGATGAGGAAATCATGGGACACAAACCTTTCTTTGTCATCGCCGATTATCTGACCCGAAACGGAATTGCTGTGCTAGATGTGATGACAGGGGTACTGCCGCTTCACAAGGTACTCACGCAACAGCTACCAATGAGGATTTTGCCACAGATACGGAAGCAATGGTGAATTATCTGCGCAGCAGAAAAGAAATAAATGCAAAGAAAATCGGAATTATCGGACATAGTGCAGGCGGAATCATTGCATTCATCGTTGCCAAAAAGGACCCATCCATTGCATTTGTCGTTTCATTGGCAGGAGCCGGCGTGAGAGGCGACAGTCTGATGCTGAAGCAGGTAGAGTTAATCTCTAAATCCCAGGGAATGCCGGATGCCGTCTGGCAAGGGATGAAGCCTTCGATACGGAACAGATATGCCATACTGCAACAAACAGACAAAACTCCCGAAGAGTTGCAGAAAGAACTGTATGCAGACGTTACAAAAACAATGTCTCCCGAACAATTGAAAGACCTGAATACCATCCAGCAACTATCCGCACAAATCAGTTCGATGACTTCTCCATGGTATCTTCATTTTATGAGATATGACCCAGGCCAGGATTTGAAGAAACTAAAATGTCCGGTTCTGGCTCTGAACGGGAAAAAGGATATTCAAGTGGATGCCGTTATGAATTTGACCGCTATCCAGAAAAGAATCACCGGAAATGGAAACAAAAATGTAACAGTCAAAGCCTATCCGAACTTAAATCATCTGTTTCAGACTTGTGAAAAAGGGACATTGACCGAATACGGGCAACTGGAAGAAACAATCAATCCGGAAGTCCTGAAAGATATCATTGAATGGATAAGAAAACAATAAGCCTATTAATTATATACTTTGCAAGTGCACATTTCTCTATATCACATTCTTTTCTTTCCAATTCTTGCAAATATTTGAAGAATTTGCAAGAATTAGCAAGAAAAGAATTATATTTGTAGACCCAATATAATATAAACAGATGGTATTATGATTGAATTCCCTCCTCAAATAAGTCAGGAAGAATATTTAAAAGTTCTTCTCACTGATCCGCTTGAAAAACTCAAGGCAATCATAGAAAAAAACAATGATAAATATAGTTATTGGTCTGATGTAAAATACCAAAAGGCTCCTGAAGGCATATCGAGTAAAGAATTATGGTGCTACATAAAAGCATCACGGAGAGCAAAACGAATCATTGTATGGAAAAAATATGGCATATCCATCAGTATAACCAACGCCATGCAGCGGATGTGTCACGAGTTTGATATGAACTTTGGCGGCTCTTGGGGAAGTAATTCAATCATTCCGGCAGAAAACAAAGAACAGTATCTAATTAGCTCATTAATGGAAGAAGCAATATCCTCCAGCCAAATGGAGGGAGCGGCAACTACTAGAAAAGTAGCTAAGGAGATGTTAAGAAAAAGCCTTTCTCCACAGGACAAATCGCAACAAATGATTTTCAATAATTATCAAACAATACGTTTTATAACCCAAAATATACATACCCCACTATCATCCGAACTATTACAGCAGATTCATGTCTTAATGACTGAAAAAACATTAGAAAATCCAGCAGATGCAGGAGCATACAGAACGAATGACGAAGTAGTAGTGGAAGATGCTATTACGCATGAAGTAGTACACACTCCCCCCTCATACAAAGATATCCCTTCATTTATTGAAGATTTATGCATATTCTTCAATGAAAGTGATTCTAAAGTATTTATTCACCCAATAATCAGAGGCATTATCATCCATTTTATGATTGCTTATATGCACCCGTTTGTAGATGGAAACGGACGTACAGCAAGAGCTCTATTCTATTGGTATATGCTAAAAAGTGGTTATTGGTTAACTGAATATTTATCTATCTCAAGGGTAATCGCCAAATCAAAAAAGTCCTATGAAAATGCTTATTTATACACAGAAGCTGATGAAAAAGACATGGGATACTTTATAGCTTACAACCTAAGAGTGCTAGAGCTTGCTTTTAAAGAACTACAAACTTATATCAAACGTAAATTAGATCAAAAACATCAGGCTTCTGTATTCTATAAATTAGATAATATTAACGAACGGCAAGCAGATATTCTTAGGCTTATTAATGATAATCCTAAAATATCATTCACCGTGAAAGAGCTACAAAACAGGTTCTCTATTACTCATACTACCGCCAAAAATGATATTGACGGTCTTGTGGAAAGAAAACTGGTTGATGAAATATCACTTAATAAAGTAAAGAAAGGATATGTAAAAGGAGAACTTTTTGATAAAACAGTTAAGTCTATCACATAATCTTTCCAATTCTTGCAAATATTTGAAGAATTTGCAAGAATTGGAAAGAAAGTAAATGGCTACAATTTGCATATACTACATAAACCCTTCATCACAAGTTTATACCGGCATTGTCTAAATTGATTTAAATCAAAATCTATCTCATCGAACTCACCCTGGAAGATTTTGTTTTACCTTTGCAGCCGAAAAAATAAGCGGCAAATAAAAGTAAGGTAAAAAGGTTACAGGTATTAAGGTTAAGTTTGGTATGAAGAAAAGTCTTATCGCTTTGGCGTTCGGCACCTTGGGATTAGGTATTGCCGAATTTGTGATGATGGGAATTTTGCCCGATGTGGCAAAAGATTTGGGTATTAGCATTCCTACGGCAGGACATTTCATTTCTGCCTATGCATTAGGCGTCTGTGTGGGTGCACCTGTATTGACATTGGCTCGCAAATATCCACTAAAACATATTCTGCTAGTATTAGTTACCTTAATTATGATAGGTAATATCTGTGCAGCTATGGCTCCCAATTACTGGGTGTTGCTCGCTGCCCGCTTTATTTCCGGTTTACCTCATGGTGCTACTTCGGAGTAGGCTCTATTGTTGCCGAGAAACTAGCCGACAAAGGTAAAGGTTCGGAAGCTGTCTCCATCATGATTGCAGGAATGACCATTGCCAATCTGTTTGGTGTACCTTTGGGTACTTCCTTAAGTACCATGCTTTCCTGGCGTGCCACTTTCCTGCTGGTTGGTATCTGGGGAATTGTTATCCTATATTATATCTGGCGATGGGTTCCGCATGTAGAGGGTCTGAAGGATACCGGCTTTAAAGGACAATTCCGCTTTCTTAAAACTCCGGCTCCGTGGCTGATTCTCGGTGCTACGGCACTAGGTAATGGCGGTGTATTCTGCTGGTATAGCTACATCAATCCGATGCTTACCAATGTGTCCGGCTTCTCCGCAGAAAGCATTACGCCTTTAATGATCCTTGCCGGCTTCGGTATGGTAGTGGGAAACCTGATTAGCGGACGTCTCTCCGACCGCTACACCCCCGGAAAAGTAGGAACTGCCGCACAAGCACTTATCTGTATTATGTTATTGCTCATCTTCTTCCTTTCTCCCTATAAATGGGCAGCAGCCCTGTTGATGTGCCTTTGTACAGCAGGACTGTTCGCTGTATCCAGTCCGGAGCAGATATTAATTATCCGCGTATCAAAGGGAGGAGAAATGCTGGGAGCAGCCTGCGTGCAGGTTGCATTCAATCTCGGAAATGCCATCGGTGCTTATGCAGGCGGACTGGCTGTTAGCGGTGGCTACCGTTATCCGGCTCTGGCGGGTGTACCATTCGCCTGATCGGATTTACTTTATTCCTGATTTTTTATAAGAAATACCAAGCCAGAATTACAGAGGATGATATAATTGAAAACGATTGAAACTTTTCACTAAGCCCAAAAATCGAAAGCGGGCATTCGATTCTTTATCACATAAAAGAATCACCCTAATATAAATTTATTTTCAGCCGGCTTATAACAAAGCAAAACAGTTGACGCAATAGATATCGGAAGAAATGAACCAGCCCTATTTCTTTTTCTTTCGATACCGCAAAGGTATTATATCACAAGGGATTGAAATGACGTACTTTGTCCCAGATTAGCTTACTTTGTCTTACTTTCATCTAGAATGATTTTACTTATGCACCGGACGATTTATCGTATATTTGGGATACGATAAGTATCTCAATGAGCCATGAGTCTCTTGATGACAAGTTCTGATTAGCTATAATGAAAATAAAATTAGCTATAATGAAATCGGGATTAGCTATAATGAAATTGAGATTAGCTATAATGAAAATAAAAGCAGCTATAGTGGGATTCTGTGCTATACATAGCATAGGAAGATAAACTGGCTGTGAGTTTTCTTTTTAATAGTGTACACGTGCGCAGACGCGAAAGAATATTCTTTTTATATGAAAAAAGCGTGTAATTGAGGTGGAGGGGGACCACCTCAATTACGCGCTTTTTCTATA